>DASZGP010000111.1:0-2060 GCA_035938695.1 Candidatus Dormiibacterota bacterium
ATGCTCGACGACCAGGTTCTGGCCGACGCCATCAAGGCGCTCGGCGACTCGATCGAGATTCCGCCCGGCGGCGTCGAGGCGATCCTGCTCCGCGCCCGCCCCGATGAAGAGGCACCGCCCACGTCGATCAAGCGGCAGTCGCGCCTTCTGGCCGCGGCGGTCCTGGTGATCGTGGTCGGCATCAGCGGTGTGTTCGCCTTGGCCGTCCGCCACGGCGGCCCGGCGTCGACCTCGAACCACGCGCTCGCCCTCCTGCCCGCCGAGCCGGAGACGACGATCTTGGCGCAGAGCAACGGCTCAGCGGGAGCTGGCGTCGCGGGGGGTCCGGCGATTACGAGCCCCCCCTCGCCGACCGTGCCGACCAAGGTGGTCAAGACGGGGGAGATCGACCTGGTGGTGCCAGTCAGGCAGGTCACGCCGACCATCAGCCAGCTCTCGACGATCGCCGCCGGGCTGGGCGGCTTCGTCCAGGACTCGAAGAGCGCGGAAGCCACCAGCGACCCGACCGGGGACGTGACGCTGCGGATCCCCTCGGACCAGTTCGAGGCCGCCGTCGCCAAGGTGCGCGCCCTGGGCACGCCGACGTCGATCACGACCTCGGGTCAGGACGTCACCAGCCAGTACGTCGACCTCCAGGCTCGCATCGCCTCGCTTCAAGCCAGCCGGACCCGCTACCTGGAGATCCTGGGCAAGGCCCAGACCATCGGCGACATCCTCTCGGTGCAGCAGCAGATCGACACCATCCAAAGCCAGATCGAGCAGGACCAGGGCCAGCTCAACGTGCTCGACACGCAGACGAGCTACTCAACCTTGGCCGTCCACGTGTCGACGACGGCGCTGGCCATTGCGGTGCCCAAGACCCAAAGCGGCTGGAGCAAGGCGTGGACCCACGCCCGGCACAGCTTCAGCGGGGGCTTCGAGTCCCTCGTCTCCGCCTCCGGCGGGATTGCCGTGTTCCTCCTGTGCCTGGGCGCGCTGGGGCTGCTGGCCCGGCTGGTCTGGGCCGTGGTCCGCCGGCGCCTGGTGTAGCTACTTCTTGGCTTTGCGCTCGCCATAGCGGCGCTGGAACCGCTCGACCCGGCCGCCGGTATCGACCAGCTTCTGCTTGCCCGTGTAGAAGGGGTGGCACTCGTTGCACAGCTCGACGTGCAGCTCGGGCTTGGTCGATCGGGTCGTGAACGTGTTCCCGCACGAGCAGTGCACCGTGGCCTCGGCGTAATTGGGGTGGATCTCGGTCTTCATCGTGCTCTCTTCTCTGTTCAGGACCGTTAACGCGCCGAGGCGCCATCTTGTTCCAGTTTTACAGATCCAGCTCCGCCGCTACCGCGGCGTAGGTCGGCTCCACGGTCTGCGGGGTGGCGATCTGGCCGATGGCGGTGTCCGGGTCCTTGAGCCCGTGGCCGGTCAGCACGCAGACCACCCGGGTTCCGGGCGGCGCGCCGACCTTGAGCAGGCCGGCCACGGAGGCGGCCGACGCCGGCTCGCAGAACACGCCTTCCTCGGACGCGAGGAGCCGGTAGGCGGCCAGGATCTCCTCGTCCGTCACGGCGTGGATTCCTCCACCGCTCTCCGCCGCCGCGGCCAGGGCGCCGTACTTGGACGCCGGCCGCCCGATGCGGATGGCGGTAGCCACGGTTTCGGGGTTCTCGACGTCGTGGCCGAGCACGAGCGGGGCGGCCCCGGCGGCCTGGAAGCCGGTCATCTTGGGCAGCCGGGTCGACCGGCCCGCCTCCTTGTACTGGAGGTAGCCCTTCCAGTAGGCGGTGATGTTGCCGGCGTTGCCGACGGGTACGCAGTGAATGTCCGGCGCGTCGCCCAGCGCGTCGCAGATCTCAAACGAGGCCGTCTTCTGCCCCTCGATCCGGTAGGGGTTGATCGAGTTGACCACCGTGATGGGCGCCCGCTGGCCGAGCTCGCGCACGATCTCCAACGCCTCGTCGAAGTTGCCGCGGACTTGGAGGACCTTGGCCCCGTGCACCAGCGACTGAGCCAGCTTGCCCAGCGCGATGTAGCCCTCGGAGATCAGCACGACGCACAGGAGCCCGGCCCGCGCCGCGTAC
>DASZGP010000112.1:0-25510 GCA_035938695.1 Candidatus Dormiibacterota bacterium
CGACGAAGCGCTCTGCGCCGAGGAGGAGTTCGAGCTCGTGGTGCAGGTCAACGGCAAGGTCCGCGACCGTCTGATGCTGCCCGTCGGCATCGAGGAGGACCGCCTGCGGCAGCTGGTGCTGACCCGCCCGCGGGTGCAGGAGCTGCTCGACGGGGGGGCGCCGTCCAAGATGGTCTACATCCCCGGCCGCGTCTTCTCGATCGTCAAGTAGCGCCGCGCGGCCCCGATCCCGGCACCTCATGGCTGTCCCCATGTGCTAGAGTATAGCAGCAACGAAAACACAATGTCGTGATTAAAGAGAAGAGGTAGGGGATGTTCGACGACGGATCGGACGGCTGGCGGGCCTGGTTCTCCTGGCGCGGCCTGCTGCTGCTCGGCTTCGGCCTCAGCCTGGTCGCGGGGCTCTCGGCGGTGTGGTTGTGGAGCAGCGCTCCCTCGGCCGCGGCGGCGGTGCTGCGCGAGGATCAGTCGGCCCGAGGAACCCCGCCGGCGGTCGACGCCGGGGTGGCGGCACGCACCGTGGAGGTGTTCGTCAGCGGCGCGGTCGCCAGCCCGGGGATGTACCGGCTGGCGGCCGGGCTGCGGATCGCCGACGCCATCGCCGCCGCCGGCGGGCTCTCCCCCGACGCCGACCCCGACCGCCTGCCCGACCTCGCCGGCCGCCTCTCCGACGGCAAGCAGGTCAAGGTGCCCAGGCTGTCATCGCGGGCGCGGTCCGGGACGACGACGAAGCTCGACGTCAACACCGCCTCGGCGGCCGACCTCGCGGCCCTGCCCGGGATGGACATGGCGACCGCTTCGGCGATCGTCGACTATCGTGACGCCTATGGCGCGATCGCCTCGCTGACCGAGCTGCGCACCGCGCTGGGCTTGGACCCGGCGCTGGTGACGCTGCTGCGCCGGTACCTCAAGGTGGGCTGACTGGCGTGGCCGGCTGGGGGACCCGGCGAGTGCCTGGATCGGAGACCGGACCGGGCGGCCTGGATCCGCGTGACGTCGGGCTGGCGGCGTGGGTGGGCGGAGTCGCGGCGGGGTTTGCGCTGCTGCCATCGCCGTCCGCGGTCGGACCGGGGTCCGCCGGGCCGCCCCTGGTCCGGTGGATCACCGCCGGGCCCTGGCTCTCGCCGGGGCTGCTCTCGCCGACCGCCAGCCTGAACGGTGGCGTCGCGTGGCTGGTGGTGGCGGCGATCGCGGCGCTGGCCGTCGGTGGCGCGGCCCGGCTGTTCATGGGCGAGGCCGGTGGCCTTCGCCTGGCGCTTGCCGGTTCGGCCTGCCTGGCGCTGCTGTTGGGCGGAGCCGCCTGGGGACTGGCCCATCGCCACGCGCCCGGCCCGGGCACCGTCGACGGCTACCTGGGGCGGACCGTCCGCCTCGCCGGCTCGGTGACCTCGACCTCGCCCGGTGCCGGCGGGGGCCAGCGGCTGCGGCTGGAGGTGCGCTCGCTGACCCTCCAGGGCCGGCGCCTCGCCGTCGCCGGCGGGGTGCTGGTCGACACCACGGTGCCGACCCTGGTCGAGCCGGGCGACGAGGTGGTCGCCGGCGGGCGCCTGGCCGCGCCGAGGCGGATCGGGCCGGGTGGCCAGGACGGGTACGACGAGCACCTCCAGCGGCAGGGGGTGTACGCGGTGATGGCGGCGGCTTCGGTCCAGCCGCTGGCCCCGGCCGGGCCCAGCGTCCTCCTGGCGCTGGCGCGGCTGCGCCAGGCCGTCCTGGCCCAGGTCTCGGCGAGGTTCCCCGAACCCGAGGCGTCGGTGCTGGGCGGCCTGCTGCTGGGCGCTCGGGGCCACCCGCCGGCGCGAGTCGCGGCCGACCTCCAGGACAGCGGGCTGATCCACCTGCTGGCCATCAGCGGGCTCAAGGTGGCGATCGTGGCCGGCGTCCTGGAGAGCCTCCTGGCCCGACTGGGCGCCCGGCGCGGCTCGGTCCTGGGGATCGCCGGGGTGGCGATCTACGTCGGCATCGCCGGCGGCGGGGCCTCGGCGCTGCGGTCCGCGCTGATGGCCAGCCTGTCGATGATCGGCCGTGCCCTGGGCCGCGACACCGACCCCTCGCGGTCGCTGCTGCTGGCGGCGGCGACGATGCTGGCGGTGAGCCCGGGCCTGTGCGTCGACCTCGGATTCCAGTTCTCCTTCCTCGGTGTGCTGGGCATCCACCTGGTGGCGGCGCCGGCGGCCGCGGCGCTGCCACGCTGCCTGCCCGGCGTCCTCCGTGAAGCCGTGGCGGTGACCCTGGCGGCGCAGGCCCTGACGCTGCCCCTGACCGCGAGGTACTTCCAGGTGGTGCCGCTGCTCGCCCCCCTGGCCAACGGCATCGCGGTCCCGCTGGCGCCCCTGACGATGCTCGCCGGGCTGGTCGCGACCGCCGCCGGCTGGGTCTCCGACCTCGGCGGCGCGCTCGGCGCCGGGTTCGCGACGCTGGCGGCGATCGCCGGGGCCCTGGCGTTGGTGCTGCTCCGTGGCCTCCTGCTCCTGGCCCGGGCGGTGGCGGCGATGCCGGGCGCCATCCACCTGGCCGCCTTCGGGCCGGTGCCCACCACCTCCTACTACGCCGGCGTGGCGATGGCGCTGCTGGGTCACCGGCGGCGCTGGCGTTCCGCCACCTGGCTGCCGCTGGCCGGCGCCGTCAGCCTGGCCTGCCTGCTGCTCGGATCGCGCCCCGACGGCCGGCTGCACGTCAGCTTCCTGGCCGGGGTCAGCGGACCCGCCGCGGTGGTGCGAGCACCCGACGGCGCGACGCTGCTGGTCGACGGCGGGAGCGGTGCGGCCGCCCTGGCGCCGGCCCTGGACGCCGCGCTGCCCTCCGGCTGGCCGCCTCCGGGGCTGGGCCGTCGCCTGGATGCGGCCTTCCTGACCGGCTCGTCCGCCGCCGAGGCCGGGGCCGCCGGCACGCTGGGACGCTTCGGCCTGGCGCTGATGCTCATCCCGGCGGTGGACGACGGCGGCGCCGCGCTGACCGCCGCCGATGCTGCCCGGCGGCGGGGCGCCGAGGTCGTCCGGCTCGGCGTGGGGGAGGGGACGGTCTGGCATGGCCTGCTGCTCCGCCTGGTCGGAGCCGGCCCGGCCGACCTGCTGGAGATCACTTGGCATGAGCAGCGCTTCCTGATCGGCGCCGGCGGGACCGCCCGCGACCCGGCCCAGCCACCCCCCGGCAGCTATGTCGCGGTCGGTCTCGGCGCCCGCGCGCCCGACCCCCAGCTGGCGCCCGCCGCGGCCTGGCTCGCGATCCAGGACGGCGCTGCCCGCACCGGCGGGCGCCCGCCCGTCTACCTCCAGGTCGGCCGGGTCTGGCGGACCTCCGCGGACGGCGCGCTGGACCTCGCCTGCGACCCCGGCGGGTGCGCCGCGCCGGGGCCGTAATCTTTGGGTGTGTCCAGCGATGCCGGCCGCCTCGGCCTGACCCTGATCCACGGCGGGGAGGCCTACCTGATCGAGCGCGCCTTCGCCACCGCCTGGCGCCGGCACACCGCCGCGATCGCCTCCGACCTGGACGCCGAGATCCTCGATGACGGCGCCAGTCCGGAGGACGTCGTCGCGGCGGCGGCCGCCGTCGGCTTCTTCAGCCCGGGCCGGGTGGTCGGCGTGCGCGACTGGCGGGCGCTCGCGCCCCGCCCGGGCCGCAGGCCGAAGGCCGCCAAGGACGATCCGGCGGCGAGCGCGGCCGAGGCCCTGGCCGGCCTGCCCGACGGCGCCCAGGTGATCCTGGCCGTGCGGTCGGCGCTGCACGCCACCCACCCGGTGGTCAAGCTGGCCCGTGAGCGTGGCGAGCTGCAGGAGTTCCCCAAGCTTCGCTATGGCGAGATCACCGGCTGGGCCCAACGGCGCGCCCGCGAGCTGGGCCTCAAGGCTGACGGCCGCGCCCTCCAGCTCCTGGCCAACCGGGTCGGCGACGACCTCCGCCTGCTGGACCAGGAGCTGGCCAAGCTGGCGGTCTACGCCGGCGACGCGCCGATCGCCGTCGCGGACGTCGCCGCCCTGGTCGCCGACACCGCCGAGCACCAGGTCTGGGACCTGACCGACGCCCTCCTCAGCCGTCCCGGCAAGGCCGTGCTGGAGCTGGACCGGGCGCTGGCCGCCGGCGATCCCGCCGGCCGTCTCAGCTTCATGCTGGTGCGCCAGCTCCGCATCCTCCTGGCGGCCGGTGCCGCGCTCGGCCGGGGCGGGGCTCCGGCGCTGACCGAGGCCCTCGCCGGCGACGGCCGCCCGCTCAGCGAGTACACCGTCCGCAAGGCCCTGGAGCAGGCGGCCGAGGCCGACCCCCACCGGGTCGAGGCGCTCTACCGCCGCGCCGCCGAGGTCGAGGCGGCCTCGCGCCGGGGAGAACTGGAAGAGGAGGCCGGCCTCCGACTGCTGGTGCTCGCGACGACCACCGCCTGAGCCGGGCTGAGGCTACGTGCCGCCAGGAGGCGGCCGGACCGGCCCTAGCGCTTGGCGGAGCGGCTCGACGCGGCCTTGGCGGC
Organism: Candidatus Dormiibacterota bacterium; assembly: GCA_035938695.1. Taxonomy (GTDB): domain Bacteria; phylum Chloroflexota; class Dormibacteria; order DASZGP01; family DASZGP01; genus DASZGP01. The sequence goes on from DASZGP010000112.1 coordinate 4,457, forward strand.
CTTCTTGGCGCCGGGCTTCTGCGTCTTGCCCGAGCCCTTGGCGTGGGCCTTGGCCTCCGCGGCGGCCTTGGCGGCGGCCTCGGGGTCGGCGGCCAGCGCGGCGGCCTTGGCAACCATGCGCATCAGCCGCGACTTGCGGCGGGCGGCGTTGTTGGGGTGCAGGATGCCCTTCTCGGCGGCCTTGTCGAGGGCGGAGACGGCGGTGATCACCTCGGCGGCGGGCGCGGACTCGCCGGTCTCCACCAGGCGGCGGACCCGGCTGATGTGGGTCTTGACCGCCGAGCGCGTGGTCCGGTTCTCCTCGTGCTTCTTGCGCGAGACCAGGACCCGCTTCTTGGCCGACTTGATGTTCGCCACGGTGTCTCCTGCTTGGTGAGCCGAATGGCGCGCGCGGAGATACCGCGACGCGACCCGGGAGTATAGCAACCGCCGGTACGATTGCCAGCCGTGAGCACGCCAGCGCCGCCGCCGGAGGTCGACCCCGGCATGGCCGCCGGCGGTGACGCCGCCCCTGCCGGCCGCAGCATGGCCGCGGGCGTTGACGCCGCCCCCGCCGGCCGCGGCATGGCCGCCCCCGGTGACGGCGCCGCCGCCGGCCGCAGCATGGCCACCGCCGGTACCCTGCTGCTGGCGGCGTTCCTCGTCACCAAGGTCGCCGGCTACCTCGAGAAGGTCGTCATCGCCCACCGCTTCGGCACCGGCCGGGAGATGGATGCCTACGTGCTGGCCTTCACCATCCCCAACTTCTTCCTCTTCCTGGTGATCGGCGGCGCGGTCAGCTCGGCGTTCGTGCCGGTGGTCACCGAGCGGCTGGCCAGGGGCCGGGAGGAGGACGCCGTCGGGGTGGTCAACGGCGTCATGACCGCGGCACTGCTGATCCTGGTCGTCGGCGTGGTTGCGCTGGAGCTGGCGGCGCCGCTGCTGGTCGCGGTGGTGGCCCAGAAGCTCCCGCCCGCCAGCCGCGACCTGGAGCTCAACCTGACCCGGATCATCCTGATCCAGCCGCTGTTCCTGGGCCTGGGCGGCTTCTCCCTGGGGGTGATGAACGCCTACCGCCGCTTCCGGCCGCTGGCCCTGGCGCCGCTGGCCTACGACCTGGTGATGATCGCGGCGGCGCTGTTCCTGGTCCGGGTCAGGTTCCACGGCGGGCCCTTGGGCATCTTCGGCCTGGCGATCGGGGTCGCGGCGGCGGGTTTCGTACATTTCGCGGTCCAGCTCTACAGCCTGGTCCGGATCGGCTGGCGGCCGCTGAGCGTGGCTCGGCTGGGCGATCCCGGGGTCCGCCGGGTGGCCGGATTGACGGTGCCGATCGCGCTCTCGCTGGTCGCCGCTCAGGCCAACATCGCGATCGACAACGGCCTCGCCACCAACCTCCCCAGCGGCAACCTCAGCGCCCTGGGCTTCGCCAACGACCTGGCCCAGATCCCCAACCTGACCTTCACGACCGCCCTGACCCTGGTGGTGTTCCCGTTCCTCGCCGGCCAGGCCGCGCTGGGGGACCTCGACGGGCTGCGGCGGCGGGCCGCGCTGGCGCTGCGCCTGAACCTGCTGACCCTGCTCCCGGCCGCGACCGCGCTGGTGGTGCTGGGGCCGCAGATCATCGCCCTGCTGCTCCAGCGTGGGGCCTTCGACGCCCGCTCGACGGCGTTGGTGTACGTGCCGCTGGCGCTGTTCGCCGTGGGCATCGCGGCTCAGGCCTCGATCTTCCTGGTGGTCCGGGTCTACTACTCGCTGCAGGCGGTAATGACGCCGATGCTGGTGGCGCTGGTCGCGGTGGGCTGCAACCTGGCCCTGACCCTGGCGCTGCTGCACCCGCTGGGGGCCGGCGGGCTGGCGCTGGCAACCTCGCTGTCGAGCATCGTCAACCTGGTGCTGCTGATCGCTCTCCTCCGCCCCCGGCTGGGCGGCTTCGAGGGGCTGGAGCTCGCCGCCATGATGGGCCGGGCCGCCGCCGGCTGCGCGGCGCTGGCGTTGGTGGCATACCCGGCGTACCACCTGCTGGCCGGAGGTGGCGCGATCCGGCTGGACGCCCGCCATTACCTGGCCTTGGCGCTGGCCCTGGCGCTGGGGTTCGGCGCCTACCTGGCGGTGCAGTTCGCGCTGCGGTCGCCGGAGGCGGCGGTGGCTCTGCGGCTGCTGACGCGGCGCGTTTCCGGCCGCGCGTCCGCGACCTGAGGCCGGCGCCCGGCTCCGACAGCCGCAGCCGGCGCTTGCCCGCGGGTCCCGGCGGGCGGTACCTCCCGGCCCCGGCCAGGCCACTTAGCATTCACCGGATGGCCTTCGATCCTCGGCTCAACGCCGCCGTCGCCGCCGGCCGGCTGACGGCCGTGGCGATCCGGCGCCTGGGGCGGGGCGGCGGGACCACGCTTCCGGGGCGGGTCGGCCAGCGGGTCGACCGCCACCTGCTGGACAAGCTGAGCGCGCGGCTGGGCGGAGGCACCGTGCTGGTCAGCGGGACCAACGGCAAGACCACCACCGCCGGCCTGGTCCGTCACCTGCTGGAGGCGGCGGGGCTGCCGGTGGTCGGCAACCGGGCCGGGGCCAACCTGGACTGGGGGCTGTCCTCGGCGCTGATCGGCGCCCGCCGCGACGTCGACCTGAGCCGCGCGGTCGGTGTCTTCGAGGTCGACGAGGGCACGCTGCCGCTGGTCGCCGCGCGGCTGGCGCCCCGGCTGGTGGTGGTCACCAACCTGTTCCGCGACCAGCTCGACCGCTACGGCGAGCTGGAGGCGTCGGCGACCGCGATCTCCGCCGCCCTGGCCTCGCTGCCCGCCGGCGCCACCGCCCTGCTCTGCGCCGACGACCCCGCGGTGGCGGCGCTCGGCGGCGGGCTGCGGGCCCGCGTCCTGCACTACGGCCTGGAGGCGCCCGGGCTGGGCGAGCCCGGCCTGCCCCACGCCGCCGACGCCCGCTTCTGCCCCCGCTGCGGCGAGCCCTTCGAGTTCGGCCGAGTCTACGTCGGCCACCTCGGGGAGTACCGCTGCCCGCGCGGCGACTTCGAGCGCCCGGCCCTGGACTTCACCGCGCGGGACGTGCGCTTCCAGGGCCTCGACGGGCAGCGGCTGACGCTGGCCGCCGGGCCGGGCCAGGGCGATGCCCGGAAGCTCGTCTCAACGCTGGATCTGGACATCCCCCTTTCCGGGCTCTACAACACCTACAACGTCGTGGCCGCCGCCGCCTCAGCCCTGCTCCTCGGCGTCCCCCCGGCGACCGTCGCGTCGGCGGCGCGGGGGTTCCAGCCCGCCTTCGGCCGCCTGGAGCGCATCGAGGCCGAGGGCCGCACCCTGCGGGTCCTGCTGGCCAAGAACCCGGCCGGGTTCAACGAGGTCCTCCGGGCCAGCCGGCTCTTGGGCGGGGGGCGCCACTTCCTGCTCTCCCTCAACGACCGGCTGGCCGACGGCCGCGACGTGTCCTGGATCTGGGACGTCGACTTCGAGTTGCTCCGCGACGCCGAGCGCGTGGTGATCTCCGGCGACCGGGCCGCCGACCTGGCGGTCCGCCTGGAGTACGCCGGCCTCCCAGCGGGGCGGGTCACCGCCGGCGAGACCCAGGCGGCGGCCATCGACGCCGCCATCGCGGCCACCCCGGTCGGCGGCGAGCTGTGCGTCCTGCCGACCTACACCGCGATGCTCGACATCCGCGCCGAGCTGGCCCGCCGGGGCCTGATCCGGCAGTTCTGGGAGGAGGCGTGACCCGCCTCCGCCTGGGCCATCTCTACCCCCGCGAGATGAGCATCTACGGCGACCGCGGCAACATCATCTCGCTGCGCCACCGCGCCGGGCTGCGGGGGATCGAACTTGAGGTGGTCGAGGTCGGCCGCGGCCCCGCCGACCTCTCCGACCTCGACCTGATCTTCTTCGGCGGTGGCCAGGACCAGGACCAGGACCTGGTGGCCCGCGACCTCACCGCCGAGAAGCGCGCCGCCGTCGCCGAGGCGGTCGCCGGCGGCGCGGCGATGCTGGCGGTCTGCGGCGGCTACCAGATGCTGGGCAGCCACTACACGGCGGTCGACGGCCGCGAGATCCCGGGGCTGAACCTGCTCGACCTGCGCACCGAGGCGGGGTCGGTGCGCTCGATCGGCAACGTGGTGGTGGAGATGGAGGACCTGGCGCTGGCGCCGCGGACCCTGGTGGGATTCGAGAACCACGCCGGGCGCACCCACCTGGGGCCGGGGCTGCGGCCGCTGGGCCGCTGCCTGGTCGGCGGCGGCAACAACGGTGGCGACGGGCACGAGGGCGTGGTGGATGGCACGGTGATCGGCACCTACATGCACGGCTCCCTGCTGCCCAAGAACCCGCACCTCACCGACCACCTGCTGCGGCTCGCGCTGCGCCACCGCGAGCCCGGGGCCGAGCTGGCCGTGGCCCCGGCGGCGACCGAGATGGCGGCCCACGAGGCGATGCGGGCCCGGATCCAGCGCGAGGGGCGCAGGGGCCGCCGGTGAGGGTGTCCGTCGACCGCGGCGGCCGGGCGATCGTGTCCGGCGGCTCGCGTCGCATGACCGCGGTGGGGCCCGGCGGGTGACGCGGGTCATCCTGGTCCACGGTGGCGCCGGCGCCGCCACCAAGGACGAGCCGGCCTACCGCGCCGGGCTGCTGCGTGCCGCCGAGACCGGCTGGAGCCGGCTGGAAGGGGACGGCGACGCCGTCGCCGCGGCCGTCGCGGCGGTCGCGGCGATGGAGGACGACCCGGTCTTCAACGCCGGCTACGGCTCGGTCCTGAACGCCTCCGGTGAGGTCGAGTGCGACGCCGCCGTGATGCGCGGCGCCGACCGCAAGTTCGGCGCGATCGCCTCGGTCAGGACGGTCCGCAACCCGGTCCTGCTGGCCCACGAGGTCCTCGACAGCCGCCACGTCATGGTGGTCGGCGAGGGCGCGGTCCGGTTCGGCGCCCGCCGGGGGGTGGCCACCGTCGACCCGGCCCAGCTGATCACCCAGGAGCGCTTCTCGGCCTGGGCCGAGTGGATGGCCAGGGGCCAGCCGGTGCTCGACGGCGAGGACGCGCTGGAGGGCCTCACCCCCCGGACCGGGCTCGCTGGGGACCCCGGCTGCGACACCGTCGGCGCGGTCGCCCTGGACGGCCGGGGACGGCTGGCCGCCGCGACCTCCACCGGCGGGATCAGCTTCAAGCTGCCGGGCCGGGTGGGCGATTCGCCGCTGCCCGGCTGCGGCTTCTGGGCCGACGGGCGGGCCGCCGCCTCCAGCACCGGCGAGGGCGAGAAGATCGCCCGGGTCCTGCTCTGCCGCGTGGCCTGCGAGCGGGCGGCCGGCGGCGACCTCGACCTCGACCCCGCCCTGGCCGACCTGGCCGCCATCGACGGCAGCGGCGGCCTGATCCTGCTGGCCGCCGACGGGAGCTGGCGGGCCGGCTACAACACCGAGATGATGGGCCACGCCTGGCGCCGGGACGGCATGGCGGCCGCCGAGTGCGCCGGCACCCGGCCGTCGGACCGGCCGGCGTGACGCCCGGGATGCCTAGACTGAATACGCTTTCGGGGGTCGTCTAATGGTAGGACGGCAGCCTTTGGAGCTGCTCATCCAGGTTCGAGCCCTGGCCCCCGAGCTCTCGACTAGACTTCTCGACTGACTTGAGCGCCGGATCGCCTCCCCCAGGTGGGTCTGCCGACCTCCTCGCGGTGGTCCTTGCCGCCGGCCAGGGGACGCGGATGCGCTCCGCCCTGCCCAAGGTCCTCCACCCCCTCGCCGGCCGGCCGCTGATCGCCTACCCGCTGGCGCTGGCCCGCCGCCTCGACGCCGCCGCGGTGGCCGTGGTCCACGCCCCCGGCCAGCAGGACCAGCTGGCCCCGGTCGACCCCGCCGCCACCATGGTGCCCCAGGCCGACCCCCGGGGCACCGGCGACGCCCTCAACCGGGTGCCCCCGGAGCTGCGCGGCCACACCGAGGTGCTGGTGCTGTACGGCGACGTCCCGCTGCTGACCCAGGCCACGCTGACCGCGCTGGTGGCGATGCGCCGCTACGAGGGGCTGGACGGGGTGCTCCTGGCGGCCCGGGTCAGGGACCCCCACGGCTACGGCCGGGTGGTCCACGAGGCCCACGGGCCGCGGATCGTGGAGGAGGCCGACGCCACCCCGGAGATCGCCGCGGTCAACCTGGTCAACACCGGCGTCTGCTGCTTCCGCGCCGCCGCGCTCTGGCCGCTGCTGGCCGACCTTGTGCCCAGCGCCGCCACCGGCGAGCTGTACCTCACCGACGTCTTCGGCCGGCTCCGCCAGCGGGCCGTCCTGGAGTGCCCCGAGGAGGAGGCCCTGGGGATCAACGACCGGGCCCAGCTGGCCGCCGCCGAGGCCGTGCTGCGGCGGCGGATCAACCGTGGCCTGCAGCTCGCCGGGGTCACCATCCGCGATCCCGAGACGACCTGGATCGACGCCGCCGTGCGGATCGGCCAGGACACCGTGATCGAGCCCTTCAGCTTCCTCCGGGGCGACACCGAGATCGGCGCCGGCTGCCACATCGGGCCCTTCGCCGAGATCACCGACAGCCGGGTCGGAGATCACGTCGAGGTGGGCCGCTCGCACCTGGTCGAGGCGGTCCTGGAGGAGGGGGTGAGGCTCGGGCCCTTCAACCGCCTGCGGCCCGGCAGCCGGATCGGGGCGGGGGTGCGGATCGGCAACTTCGCCGAGATCAAGAACTCGACCGTCGGTCCGGACTCCGACGTCCACCACTTCTCCTACCTGGGGGACGCCGTGCTCGGCCGGGGGGTCAACATCGGCGCCGGCACGGTCACCGCCAACTACGACGGCGTGGCCAAGCACCGCACCGTGATCGGCGACCACGTCTTCATCGGCACCGACTCGACCCTGATCGCCCCCGTCCGGGTCGGCGACGGCGCCTACACCGCGGCCGGCTCGGTGATCAGCCGCGACGTGGCCCCCGGCGCCCTGGCCATCGAGCGCGGCGAGCAGCGCGAGGTCGCCGACTGGACCCGGCGGCGGCGCCGCCCTCCGGCCGAGCCCGGGCAGGCGCCGTGATCACCGTAAAATCGAGGCGCTCGCGGCGCCCACCACGTCCGGCCGCGGCCCGGAGGGTGCGTTGTTCGGTGATCTGAAGCTGCTGTCGGGGAACGCCCATCCGGAGCTGGCCGCGGCCATCGCCGCCGAGCTCAAGGTCAAGGTCGGCGACATGCAGCTGACCCGCTTCTCCGACGGCGAGTACGACGTCAAGATCGCGGAGTCGGTGCGCGGCCTGGACGTTTTCGTGATCCAGCCCACCTGCCAGCCGGTCAGCGAGAACCTGATCCAGCTGTTCATCATCCTCGACGCCCTCCACCGCGCCTCGGCGGCCCGGGTCACCGCCGTCATCCCCTATTACGGCTATGCCCGCAAGGAGAAGAAGACGGCGCCCCGCGACCCCATCTCGGCCAAGCTGATGGCCAACGTCATCACCCTGGCCGGGGCCAACCGGGTGATCGCCCTCGACCTCCACGCCGACGCCATCCAGGGCTTCTTCGACATCCCCTTCGACCACCTCACGGCGCAGAAGATCCTGGCCCAGCACATCCGCCAGCGCCACCTCGGCGACATCGTGGTGGTCTCCCCCGACGTGGGCGGCACCCGGAGGGCCCGGGACATCGCCCGGCTGATCGACGCGCCCCTGGCGATCGTCGAGAAGCGCCGGCCGCGGGACGACGTCACCGAGGTCCTCAACGTGATCGGTGAGGTCGAGGGCATGAACGCGGTGGTGGTCGACGACCTGATCTCCACCGGCCGCACCCTGGTCGGGGTGGCCAATGCCCTGGTGGCCAGCGGAGCGCGTACCGTGGACGTGATGGCGACCCACGGGATCTTCTCCGACGGCGCGGTCGAGCGGCTGGCGGCGGCGCCGATCGACCAGATCGTGGTCACCGACTCGATCCCCCACCCGGCTCAGCACGAGAAGCTGATGCGGCTGTCGGTGGCGCCGCTGCTGGCCGAGGGCATCAGCCGGGTCCACGAGGACCGCAGCGTCAGCGAGCTGTTCGGCTGATGGACCAGCCGCCGGCGGCCGCGGGGAGGACCTCAGACCGCGCCTAGGCGTGGCGACTTTGACGATCGGCGATCTCGTACTCGTCGTCCTCCTCTTCCTCACCCTGGTGCTGGCCTGGCTGGCGGCGGCCGCCGAGACGGCCCTGACCTCGGTCAGCCGGATCCGGCTGCGGCGGCTGGTCGAGCAGGGCGACCCGCGGGCCCGGACCATCGAGCGCCTCCACCGCGAGCCCAACGACTACCTGACGGCGATCCTCACCACCAACACCACGGCGATCATCGTCTCCGCCACCGCCGCCGGGCTGATCGCCAACAACCACGGGTGGGGGGCGATCGTCCCCCAGCTGGTGGTCAGCCTGGTCGACGCCGTGGTGGTCCTGGTCTTCTGCGAGATCACCGCCAAGTCGGTGGCGCTGGCCAACAGCCTGGCCTTCGCGCTGGCCTTCGCGCCCGCGGTCAGCGTCGTCACCTCGGTGCTGCGACCGCTGCTGCGGGGGATGTCCTCGGTGGCCCGCCTCTTCGTCAACACCGCCCGGGCCAAGGGCCCGTTCCTGACCGAGGAGGAGCTGAAGATGATGGTCACCGTCGGCGAGGAGGAGGGGATCATCGAGGAACAGGAGCGGGAGATGATCCACGGGATCATCGAGATCGGCGACATGACGGTGCGCGAGGTGATGGTGCCGCGCATCGACATCGTCGCGGTGGAGGTGCGCCGGCCGGTGCAGGAGATCGTCGACCTGATCCTCAAGCACGGCCACACCCGGATCCCGGTCTACGAGGACAACATCGACAACATCATCGGCATCGCCTACGCCAAGGACCTGCTCCGCTACCGCGCCGAGCGCCGCGACGGTGACCTCCGCTCGGTGATCCGGCCCGCGCTCAAGGTGCCCGAGAACAAGAACCTGGCCGACCTCCTGCGCGACCTCCGGGAGAAGCGGGTCCACATGGCGATCGTGGTCGACGAGTTCGGCCAGACCGCGGGCCTGGTGACCATCGAGGACGTGATCGAGGAGATCATCGGCCCCATCCGCGACGAGTACGACACCCTGGAGGAGGAGGAGATCCAGTTCCTGGCCCCCAACGAGGCGGTGCTCGAAGCCCGCCTCTCCCTGGACGACGCCCGCGACCTGCTGGGGCTGCCGCTGGAGGCCGAGGACGTCGACTCGGTGGGCGGCTTCATCTACAGCCGGGTCGGCACCATCCCCAGGGCGGGCGAGGTGATCGACCTCGGCAACGGCGCGGTGATGACCGTGGTCAACGTGCGCGGGCAGCGCATCGGCAAGGTCAGGGTGCGGGCCACCGAGCCCTTCCCCGGGGCCGTCGCGCGCGACGAGGCGGGGGTGGGCGACGTCGACTCCTCGCGGCGGCTGGGGGCGGTGCGGGACGAGGCGCCGGTCGACCCGCCCTCGGCGCTGTCCCAGTAGGGCGGCGGTGACGCCGGGGGTCGGGCACGCCGCCGGGGGGCGGGGGTAGCCCGATGGCGGTCTACAGCGCCCAGGCGGTGATCCTGCGCAAGCTCGACTACTCCGAGGCCGACCGCATCCTGACCCTCTTCACCCTCGAGCGCGGCAAGCTCGCGGCGATCGCCAAGGGGGTGCGCAAGTCGAAGGCCCGGATGGCCGGTCAGCTCGACGTCTTCGGCCACGGCCGGATGATGCTGGCGGAGGGGCGCAACCTCGACGTCATCACCCAGTTCCAGCGCATCACCGACGTCCGCCCGCTGTCGGAGGACCTGCCCCGGTCGGCCGCCGCCGCGGTGGTGGTGGAGCTGGCCGACAAGGTGCTGGAGGAGCGCCACCCCCAACCGGAGCTGTTCCAGATCGTCGTCGACGGCCTCTCCCGGCTGGCCGCCGCGCCCGCCGCCGCGGTCCGCATGGAGAGCGTGGACTTCCTCAGCCGGATCCTGCTGGAGCTGGGCTACGCGCCGGCGGCGACCGTCTGCGCCCGCTGCGGCGGGCCGCTGCACGGCGCCTGGGTCCCGGCGAATCCGGATTCGCGGGGCGGCTCCGGCCTGGGCTTCTCGGCGGCCTCCGGCGGGGTGGTCTGCGCCGCCTGCGCGGCGGCCGTCAACGCCCGGGCCATCTCCACCCGGGCGGTCAAGGTGCTGCGGGTGGCGGCGGCCGGCGACCGCGACCTGTTCCTCCGCCTGCGCCTGGAGCCGGCCGACGTGGCGGAGGTCGAGGACGTCCTCGCGGCCCAGCTCGAGCACCACCTCGACCGGCAGCTGAAGTCGATCGACTTCGCCCGCAAGGTCTGGCGCTGAGCCGGCTCCGACGCCGGCGCCCATTCGCGCCGGCCCAGCGGGAAACGCCGGCCGGCCCGTACCATTCAGCGTCATGGCAACCGATGCCCCTCCGGCCGAGCACAACGTCGGCGATCCCAGGAAGCTGGTCGAGACGCTGGCGTCTCTGGCCAAGCGCCGGGGCTTCATCTTCCCCTCGAGCGAGATCTACGGCGGGGTCCAGGCGATCTACGACTTCGGCCCGCTCGGGGTCGAGCTCAAGCGCTGCATCAAGAACCTGTGGTGGCGCCACGTGGTCGAGCTGCGCCACGACGTGGTGGGGATCGAGACCAGCGTCATCATGCACCCGCGGGTCTGGGAGGCCAGCGGCCACGTCGAGAACTTCACCGATCCTCTGACCGACTGCAAGACCTGCAAGTCGCGCTGGCGCGCCGACCACCTGCGCTCGGCGGCGCGGTACGAGACCGACGGCGACGAGCTGCCGGCGGCCGCGGCCAGGGCGCTCAAGGACGGCAAGCTGGACCGCGACAAGCCCTTCTGCCCCAACTGCGGCGGCCAGGATTTCTCCGACACCCGCCAGTTCAACCTGATGTTCAAGACCCACATCGGGCCGGTGGAGGAGACCGCGGCCCAGATCTTCCTCCGGCCGGAGACGGCGCAGGGGATGTTCGTGCAGTTCGAGAACGTGGTCAACTCGACGCGAAAGCGGGTGCCCTTCGGGATCGCCCAGCAGGGCAAGTCCTTCCGCAACGAGATCAGCCCGGGCAACTACATCTTCCGGCTGCGGGAGTTCGAGCAGATGGAGATGGAGTTCTTCTGCGAGCCCGGCACCGACATCGAATGGCTGGAGCACTGGCGTGACGAGCGGATGCGCTGGTGGACCAAGGTCCTCGGCGTGCGCGAGAAGAACATCCGGGCCCGCCCGTTGGAGCAGGACGAGCTGGCCCACTACGCCGCCGGGGCCTACGAGGTCGAGTACCTCTTTCCCTGGGGCTGGGGTGAGCTGGAGGGCATCGCCGACCGTACCGACTTCGACCTCAAGCGCCACTCGGAGTACAGCGGCAAGGAGATCGCCTACTTCGACGACGCCACCCAGAAGCGCTACACGCCCTATGTCATCGAGCCGGCCATGGGTGTCGACCGCTGCCTCTTCACCCTGATGATCGACGCCTACGACGAGGAGGAGGTGCGCGGCGAGAAGCGCGTGGTGCTGCGCTTCCACCCCAACGTCGCCCCGATCCAGGTGGCGGTGCTGCCGCTCTCCAAGAACGCCGACCTGACGCCGACCTCGCGGCGGGTCGAGGAGCTGGTCCGGCCGCACTTCCGGGTGGAGTACGACGAGACCCAGTCGATCGGCCGCCGCTACCGCCGCCACGACGAGATCGGCACCCCCTACGCGGTGACCATCGACTTCGACACCCTCACCGACGAGGCCGTCACCATCCGCGAGCGCGACTCCATGGCCCAGGAGCGGGTGCCGCTGACCGGCCTGGTCGATCGCCTCCGCGACCGCTTCTCCGCCGCCGGCTGAGCTCGCGGGCTGAGGATGACGACGCCGGAGGAAGGCATCCAGGCGCAGGTCCGCAACATCGAGGCGCGCTACGGCCGCCCGCTGGACGCATGGTTCGAGGTCATCAGGGCCAGCGGCCTGACCCGGCACTCCGAGGTCGTGGCGATGCTCAAGGCCGACCACGGCATGGCCCACGGCGCCGCCCATCGGGTCTCGCTGCTGGAACGGGAGGAGGGCACGGCCCCCGCCCCCGCGGGTGACCCGGCCGACCTGCTGTACCAGGGTGGCAAGGCGCCGCTCCGGCCCATCCACGACCGGCTCTGGGAGGTGGTCGATGCGCTGGGCGACGACGTCGAGGTGGCGCCCAAGAAGGGCTACCTCAGCCTGCGCCGGAAGCGCCAGTTCGCCATGATCCAGCCGGCCGCCGCCCACGTCGACCTCGGGCTGATCCTGCGTGGGGCCCAACCCAGCGGCCGGCTGGAGCCATCGGGAAGCGTCAACGCGCTGTTCACCCACCGGGTCAGGATCCGGGCGGTGCAGGAGGTGGACGCCGAGCTGTCCGCCTGGCTCCAGCAGGCGTACGCCGAGGCCGGCTGAAGCAACCCCATCCCGCCGGCCGCCCCTCGCCGAACTCGATCCGAGGCGTTTCCTTCAAGAATGGGCCACATAAGCTGACATTTCTGCTATCAAATGAACAAACAACGCCGCCTGGGCGTTGGAGACAGCAGAGACCAAGCACTCTCATATGGAGGCTCGTCAACCATGCTGCGCAAGGCATTCCTCGCGGTGGTGGCGACGGCAGTGACATCCGTCGCCCTCCCCGCCGGACTGATAGCGGGAGGGGGCGGCAACCCATTCGTGCTGGCGGCCAGCGCCTGCCAGCCGGGACACGGTGGGGACTCCAAGGGCGGCGACCACCAAGGCGGGACCGAAGGGGCCGGCACCCCCAAGGACGACCACGGGGGCTCACGCGCCCAAGGCTCCGAGGAGCGCGAGCAGGGCGGAGCCAAGGACAGCGACAACGAGGGCGCCCAGGACAACGACCAGGCCGGTGCCAAGGACACCGACGAAGGCCCTGGTGACAACGACAAGTCGGGCGCCAAGTACACCGACGAGGGCGAGGCGGAGGACAACGACCAGGCCGGCGCCAATGACACCGACAACGACGACCACGCCGCCGGCGGCGGCACGGGCTCCGGCTCGCCGTCCGGTGGCACGTCCGGCGCCTCGACCGGCACCGGCACCACGAGCGGCGGTACCACCGGCAGCGCCACCTCCGGCGCCGCCAAGGGTGGCGGCTCGACCCAGCCGGTGATCGTGTCCCCGGCCACCAACGGCGGCCAGGGTGGTGGCGCGCCGGCCTCTGGCTCGGTGCTGGGCGCTCGGACCACCGCGACCGGCGGCGGCCTCGGCGGCGGCACCCCGAGCGGCGGGGTCCAGGCCGCCAGCACGACAGCGGCGGCCGGGGGCATGGGTGGCGGAACTTCTCCGACCTCCCTGCCGTTCACCGGTATGCCGGTGGGGATCCCGCTGGTCGGGATCTGCCTGGTCCTACTCGGGTTGGCTGTCCTTCGCAGCCAGGCGCGCCGGGCGCGCTGACGGCGGCGGGGCTCCCTCGCCCCAGCCGCCTCCCCACCCACCGGTCAGGGTGGCGGGAGTTCCCGCTCCCGCCACCCCCACCGGCTACCATGGCTGACGTGCCGGCCGACGTCACGCTCCGCCGCCTCACCCCCCAGCTGGGCGACGACCTGCTCGGTTTCCTCGGCTCGGCCTTCCCCGACAACCCCCACTGGGCGTCCTGCTTCTGCGCCTTCCACCACGTCAGCAACCACAGCGACGGGGAGTGGGGCAAGCGGTCCGCGGAACAGAACCGCGAGCTGCGGACGCGGCTGATCGCCGAGGGCCGCACCCACGGCGTCCTGGCCTACCGCGACGGCGAGGTCGTCGGCTGGTGCCACGCCGACCCCCGCGTCGATCTCAATCGCTTCGAGGACTGGGGCGACCTGGACCCCGCCAAGCGGCCGCCGGACATCGAGAGGATCGGCGCCATCGTCTGCTTCGTGGTCCGCCCCGGGATGCGCCGCCAGGGGATCGCCAAGCGCCTCCTGGAGGAGGCCTGCGCGCTGCTGGCCGACATGGGGCTGGAGTTCGCCGAGGGCTACCCCCAGGCGGAGGTCGCGACCGAGGCCAGGGACGGTCTGTCGGTCGAGGCGCTCAACTACCAGGGCACCCCCGCCCTCTACGCCGCGGCGGGGTTCGCGCCGCACATGGTCGTCGAGCCGGTGGCGGTGATGCGCCGTCCCCTGCGGCACCCGGGAGGCGCCGGCCCTATCCTCTAGGGTGCCCGCCACCGTCCGCCATGACCTCCGCAACCTGGCCATCATCGCCCACGTCGACCACGGCAAGACGACCCTGGTCGACGCGCTGCTGAAGCAGAGCCACACCTTCCGGGAGAACCAGGAGATGGGGCGGCTGATCATGGATTCCAACGCCCTGGAGCGCGAGAAGGGCATCACCATCCTGGCCAAGAACACGGCCATCCGGCACCACGACGTGACCATCAACATCATCGACACGCCCGGGCACGCGGACTTCGGCGGCGAGGTCGAGCGGGTGCTCAACATGGCCGACGGCTGCCTGCTGCTGATCGACGCCGTCGAGGGCCCCATGCCCCAGACCCGCTTCGTCCTCCGCAAGGCCTTCGAGGTCGGGCTGCGGCCGATCCTGGTGATCAACAAGATGGACCGCCCCCTGGCCGACCCGGCGCGGGCCCTGGAGGCCGCCCACGACCTCTTCCTGGAGCTGGCCGAGAACGCCGACCAGCTCGACATCCCGGTGATCTACGCGATCGCCGCAGAGGGCCGCTCGGGCACCCAGCCGGACGCGCTCGGCCCCGACCTGGAGCCGCTCTTCTCGGCCATCCTGCGCCACGTCCCGCCGCCGCTCCTGGAGCAGGGGCCGTTCCAGATGCTGGTCGCCAACCTGGGCTACGACGACTACACCGGGCGGCTGGCCAGCGGTCGTGTGACCCGCGGCGAGATCCGTCCCGGCGACGGCGTCAGCGTGGTCGGGGCCCACGGCACCGCCCGCGGCAAGGTGGGCAAGCTGATGCTCCACCGGGGCCTCCAGACCGAGCCCGTGGAGCTGGCCAGGGCGGGCGACATCGTGGTCCTCAGCGGCCTCGAGGATGTGACCATCGGCGACACCCTCACCGACCCCGAGAACCCCGACGCCCTGCCCCGGATCTCGATCGAGGAGCCCACGGTGCGGATGGCCTTCAGCGTCAACAGCTCGCCCTTCGCCGGCCGCGAGGGCCAGTTCAGCACCTCCCGCCAGCTCCGCGCCCGGCTCTTCCGCGAGCTCGACCTGAACCTCGGCCTGCGGGTCGACGAGACCGACTCGGCCGACGAGTTCCTGGTCAGCGGACGCGGCGAGCTGCACCTGGCGGTGCTGATCGAGACCATCCGCCGGGAGGGCTTCGAGTTCGCGGTCTCGCGGCCGGAGGTCATCGTCAAGGAGGTCGATGGCAAGAAGATGGAGCCCGTCGAGCACCTCACCGTCGACGTCCCCGAGGACTACGTGGGCGCGGTCACCGAGTCGCTGGGGCGGCGGCGAGGCGAGATGATCGAGATCAGCTACGACGACAAGGGCGGCGTGCGGCTGGAGTACTCCATCCCCACCCGCGGCCTGATCGGCTTCCGCAACGCCTTCCTGACCCTGACCGCCGGCAACGGCATCATGGGCTCGCTGCTGCTGGGCTACCGGCCCTGGGCCGGCGAGCTGTCGGGCCAGCGCAACGGCGCCCTGACCGCCTCCCAGGCCGGCACCGCCGTGGCCTACGGCCTGGCCAACGCCCAGGAGCGCGGGGTGACCTTCATCGAACCCGGCGAGGCGGTCTACGAGGGGATGATCGTCGGCCTCCAGAAGCGCCCCGACGACATCGCGGTCAACGTCTGCAAGGAGAAGCAGAAGACCAACATCCGCTCCTCGACCTCCGATATCTCGGTGCGGCTGACGCCGGCGCTGAAGATGTCCCTGGAGCAGTGCCTCGACTTCCTGGAGGACGACGAGCTGCTGGAGGTGACCCCCAAGAACATCCGTCTCCGCAAGCGCTGGCTCAGCGAGGCCGACCGCGCCCGCGCCCGCCGGGGCCTGGTCCGCTAGGGCGACCAGGTCCGCGCGGGGGACCCCGGGGCGCCGGGCCCAGTGCCGCTCCAACCCGACCGGCGCGGTCCGGCTACAGCTCGCGGATGAACTGGTACTCGGTGGTGCGGCTGATGTCGCCCAGGTCGCGGGTCTCCGGCTGCTGGAGGTAGCCGCGCCGGAGGTAGAAGCCGTGGGCGTCGAGGAAGCGGGTATCGCTCCAGAGCACGATCCGGCGGGCGCCGCGGGCCCGGGCGGCGGCCTCGGCCTGGGCCAGCAGCCGCCCGCCCAGCCCGGCCCGGCGGGCGGAACGGTGGACGTAGAGGTGGTGGATCTCGTCGGCCTGCTCAGGGGCCGGGGCGGCGGCCAGCGGCTCTGGCAGGTAGGGCGTCGCCGGGGCGTCGGCGGCGGCGATGCCGATGCTGCCGACGACCGCGCCGTCGCGCTCGGCGACCCAGAACCTTCCGCCCCAGCGGGCGTAGCTGGTGGCGATGGCGCGCAGGTGGGGCATCTCGCCGTCGACGTCGAGGAGCACGCCGGGGTACTCGGCGAAGACCGACCCGATCAGGGCGATCAACCCCGCGGCGTCGCCGTCGCGGGCCTCGCGGACCAGGACCGGGGGGGCGTCCATGCCGGTGCGACTCTACCGGCGCGCGTCCACCACGGCCGGACTATCCTCGGGACCCGTGGAGAGCGTGACCTGGGAGGAGGCGACGGCGCGGCGGCTGGACCGGATGCACCTCCGCGAGCGGGTCGCGCCGGAGCGGATGCTGGAGGTCGCGGCCGACCTCGGCGGGGTCCACGCCCAGCTGATGTCCTCGGCCGAGCTGACCCTCTGGGCCCGGGTTCGCGACATCACCCTCGGTGACGTCAGGGAAGCGCTCTGGAGACGCCACGAGCTGGTCAAGACCTGGGCCATGCGGGGCACCCTGCACCTGGTCGCGACCCCTGACTACCCAACCTGGCAGGCCGCCCTGAGCCTCAACCGGCGCCACCTCTCGGGCGCCTGGCTGAAGTTCTTCGGCCTCACGGCGGAGACCTTCCAGGCGCTCGACGAGGCCGTTGGCGAGGCCCTGCGGGGACGGTGCCTGACCCGTGTCGAGCTGGCCGCCGAGGTCGCCAGGATCACCGGCCGGGACGACCTCAGCGAGCGGCTGCTCTCCGGCTGGGGCTCGCTGCTCAAGCCCTCGGCCTTCGCGGGGAAGCTCTGCTTCGGCCCCAACCAGGGCCAGAACGTGACCTTCGTCCACCCCCAGGACTGGCTCGGCCGCTACGCCCCGCCCGACGCCGACGAGGCGCTACGCGAGGTCACCCGCCGCTTCCTGCGGACCTTCGGCCCGGCCACCCGCGAGGAGGTTGGCCGCTGGTGGGGCGCCGACCCGCCGGCCGCCGGCCGGATGCTTCAGGCCCTCGGCGGGGAGATCGAGGAGGTCGCCCTGGAGCGCCGCCGGGCCTGGCGCCTGGTGGAGCCGGTGGCCGGCGCCCCGGTTGGCAGCCGCGGCGCCAGCGCCCCGGTTGGCAGCCCTGGCGCCGGCCGCGCGGCGACGGCGGCCGCCGGCCCCCTGGTCCGCCTGCTCCCGGCCTTCGACATCTACGTGGTCACCGCCAGCCCGCGCACCGTGGAGGCCGGCATCCTGCCCGCGGCCCTGCGCGAGCAGGTCTACCGCAAGTCGGCCTGGTTCTCGCCGGTGCTCCTGGTGGACGGGCGGATGGAGGCCGTCTGGGGCCACGAGGTGCGCGGCCGCAAGGTCGAGGTGCGGGTCAGGCCCTTCGCCAAGCTCGCGCCCGCGGTCCGGCGCGGCGTGGAGCGCGAGACCGAGCTTCTGGCCCGCTTCCTCGGCGGCGAGCCCGCGTTGGTGGTCGAGTAGCCGTCCGACAGACGGCGAGGGGGGCGGGTCCAGCCCTCTACACTTCTCACCGCCATGAAGTGGGTCTACCTCTTCGAGGAGGGGAACAAGGACATGCGCGACCTCCTCGGCGGCAAGGGCGCGGGGGTCGCCGAGATGACCCGCGCGGGCCTGCCGGTGCCCCCCGGGTTCACCATCACCACGGCCTGCTGCAACGCCTACTACCGCGACGACGCCTTCCCTGAGGGGATGTGGGAGCAGGCTCTGGCGGCCCTGGCCGAGATCGAGGCCAGGACGGGCAAGCGCTTCGGCGACCCCGCCAACCCGCTCCTGGTCTCGGTGCGCTCGGGGGCCAAGTTCTCCATGCCCGGGATGATGGACACCATCCTCAACCTGGGGATCAACGCCGAGGTCGCCGCCGGCCTGGCCAGGCTGACCGGCGACGAGCGGTTCGCGCTGGACGCCCACCGGCGCTTCATCCAGATGTTCGGCAGGACCGCCAAGGGCATCGGCACGCGGCAGGCCGAGACCGCGGCCGCCACCGGCGCCATGGCGGACGAGGGCGCCGCGCCGGACGAGAATCCCTTCGAGTCGGCGCTCGACGCCCGCAAGCGCGCCGCCGGCGTGGAGAATGACGCCGACCTTACCGTCGAGGACCTGGCCAAGCTGGTCGAGGACTACCGCCAGGTCTACCGCGACGCGCTCGGCGAGGACTTCCCCGAGGACCCCCGCGCGCAGCTGGAGGAGGCCATCCGGGCCGTCTTCCGCTCCTGGATGAACCCGCGGGCCATCGCCTACCGCAAGAGCGAGCGCATCCCCGACGACCTGGGCACCGCGGTCAACGTCCAGAGCATGGTCTTCGGCAACATGGGCCAGGACTCGGGCACCGGGGTGGCCTTCACCCGCGACCCCATCACCGGCGAGCGGAAGCTCTACGGCGACTACCTGCTGGGCGCCCAGGGCGAGGACGTCGTCGCCGGCATCCGCAGGACCGAGCGCATCGACGCGCTGGAGCGCGACATGCCCCGCGTCTACGCCCAGTTCGAGGAGATCGCCGCCCGCCTGGAGAAGCATTACCGGGACGTCCAGGACCTGGAGTTCACGATCGAGCGCGGCAAGCTCTGGATGCTCCAGACCCGGGCCGCCAAGCGCACCGCCGAGGCCGCCATCAACATCGCCGTGGACATGGTCGGCGAGGGGTTGATCGAGGCGTCCGAGGCGGTGCTGCGGGTCGAGCCCCGGCAGGTGGAGACCCTCCTGCATCGTCGCCTCGACCCCGACGCCGAGGTTGTGGAGATCGGCCGGGGGGTGCCCGCCAGCCCCGGCGCGGCCACCGGCGCCGCGGTCTTCGACGCCGACACCGCCGAGGTCCGGGGCAGGGCCGGCGAGGCGGTGATCCTGGTCCGGGTGGCCACCGACCCCGACGACGTCCACGGCATGATCGCCGCCCAGGGGGTGCTGACCTCCTCCGGCGGCACCGCCAGCCACGCGGCGCTGGTGGCGCGGATGATGGGCAAGCCCTGCGTGGTCGGCGCCGACGAGGTCGAGGTCGACCTCCGCCTGCGCCACTTCACCGCCGGCGGGGTGACGGTGTCCGAGGGTGAGGTCTTCACCATCGACGGCACCACCGGGCGGATCCTGCGCGGCGCCGTGCCGACCATCGAGCCGGAGCCCTCGGAGCGTTTTCTGAAGCTGCTGGGCTGGGCCGACGCCGCCCGCCGCCTGCGGGTCTGGGCCAACGCCGACTACCCCCGCGACGCGCTGAAGGCCCGCGAGAACGGCGCCGAGGGCATCGGGCTCTGCCGCACCGAGCACATGTTCATGGAGCAGGAGCGGCTGCCCATCGTCCAGGAGATGATCCTGGCCCCCGAGGGCGACGAGCGCCGCCGCCTGACCTTCGAGCTGCTGCCCTTCCAGCGCTCCGACTTCGAGGGCATCCTCGAAGCCATGGACGGGCTGCCGGTGGTGATCCGGCTGATCGACCCGCCGCTGCACGAGTTCCTGCCCAGCTACGAGGAGACCCTGGTCGAGGTGACCCGGCTGGAGGCCGGGCTGGCCGCCGGCGAGGCCACCTCGTCGGGACCGGCCAGGCCTGGCGGCGAGGCCATCCCCGGCGGCGCCGACCTGGCGGCCCAGCTGGCCGCCAAGCGCGAGCTGCTGGCCGCCATCGGGGGGATGCGCGAGGCCAACCCGATGCTCGGTCTGCGCGGCTGCCGCCTCGGCATCACCCGTCCCGAGATCACCGAGATGCAGGTCACCGCGATCGTCGAGGCCGCCATCGCCATCAAGCGCCGCGGCGGCGACCCCCACCCCGAGATCATGGTGCCGCTGGTCGGCACGGTCGCCGAGATCAGGGTGGTGCGGACCCAGCTGGAGGCGGTGGCGCGGCAGGTCATGGAGCGCGCGGGCGTGGAGGTCGACTACAAGTTCGGTACCATGATCGAGGTGCCCCGCGGCGCCCTGGTGGCCGGCGAGATCGCCGAGCACACCGAGTTCTTCAGCTTCGGCACCAACGACCTGACCCAGACCGTCTTCGGCTACTCCCGCGACGACGCCGAGGGCAAGTTCTTGGTCCACTACCTGGAGTCCGGGATCCTCCCCGACAACCCCTTCCAGACCATCGACCGCGAGGGCGTCGGCCGCCTGATGCGGATGGCGGTGGAGGAGGGGCGGAAAGCCCGGCCGGGGCTGAAGATCGGCATCTGCGGCGAGCACGGCGGCGACCCCCGCTCCGTCGAGTTCTGCCACCAGCTCGGCCTGGACTACGTCAGCTGCTCCCCCTTCCGCATCCCCGTCGCCCGCCTGGCGGCGGCCCAGGCGGCGATCCAGGAGGCCGCCGCGAGCGCCGAGCGCGACCGCTAGCCCTACTTCCCCATCGTCGTGTTAGCATCGCCGCGTCGCCAAACGCGGCTGGGCAGCGTCGTGGATGGACGCGGCCCAAGGGGTTGATTGGAGGGATTGGGTTGAATCACCGCATCAGTCGAATCGCAGCCGTGTTCTGCACCTTGACCGCCAGCCTGGCGATCGGCGTTCCCGCTCACGCGTCGGCAGTGGGGGATCCCGATCTCGCCTACTGCGACTACGGGTCGGTGGCCGGCAGCGTCAGCTACTTCCCGGGCGTGACGGAGGCACCGGCGCCGAACACCTTCACGATGAGCATTACCGCCAACTGCGATCTAGGTGGCACCGGGCAGCTGTTGGACGAGGCCGGTTCGTACAGCTTGACCCTGAGTGGCACGACCGTCGACGACAGCTGCGGCGGCGGCGCGCTCGGATCAGGCACGATCTCGGGTTCGGGGCCTGAGGGAGGCATCACGGGCACCTTCAC
>DASZGP010000113.1:0-4406 GCA_035938695.1 Candidatus Dormiibacterota bacterium
CGCGTTCCGACAGGAGGCCAACGTGCCTGACGCCAACCTGATCGCCGACAGCACGGCGGCGGTGCTGGTGCTGATCGTGCTCGTCTTCAACGTCGTGGCCCGGGCCCTGGGGCGGCTGGCCGTGCGCCGGATCACGGCCACCTGATGGCCGCCAACCCCACCCCCCGGCCGGGACTCCACCCGCTGCGGCAGGCGGTGACCCCCGAGCAGATCGTCGAGGACTCGGCGCTGGACGCCGAGCAGCGCAGCGCCGCCGCCGAGATCGCCGCCCCCGCCGGCCCGACCAAGCTGACGGTCGACGGGCTGAGCTTCTTCTACGGCGACTTCAAGGCGCTGGACAAGGTCTCGCTGGCGGTCCCCGAGCGCCAGATCACCGCCCTGATCGGGCCCTCCGGATGCGGCAAGAGCACCCTGCTGCGGGTCTTCAACCGGATGTACGACCTGATCCCCGGCGCCCGCGCCGAGGGCCGGGTCACCCTCGACGGCGAGGACCTGCTGGGCAAGGACACCGACCTGATCAGCCTGCGGCAGCGCGTCGGCATGGTCTTCCAGCGCCCCAACCCGTTCCCCATGAGCATCTTCGACAACATCGCCTACGGGCCCCGCATCCTGGGCGACAGGAAGGGACTGGGCGAGGTCGTGGAGCAGAGCCTGCGCCAGGCCGCGCTCTGGGACGAGGTCAAGGACCGGCTCAAGAAGTCGGCGCTGGGCCTCTCCGGCGGCCAGCAGCAGCGCCTGGTGATCGCCCGGGTGCTGGCGGTCCAGCCCGAGGTGATCCTGATGGACGAGCCGGCGTCGGCGCTCGACCCCATCGCCACGCTGAAGATCGAGGAGCTGATGCAGCAGCTCAAGGAGCACTACACCATCGTCATCGTGACCCACAACATGCAGCAGGCCGCGCGAACCTCGGACCAGTGCGCCTTCATGATGATGAACCCGCAGCGGTACGGGGAGCTGATCGAGTTCGGGCCGACGGTGGAGATCTTCAACCGCCCGCGTAACAAGCTCACCGAGGACTACATCACGGGACGGTTCGGCTGATGGCCGGCGGCTGGAGGAAGGCATGACGCGCACGTTGTTCGACCAGGAGCTGGAGGACGTCCGGACCACCGCGAGCCGCATGGGCGCGCTCGTCGAGGAGGCCATCCGGCACTCGGTGCAGGCGCTGCTGCAGCACGACCGGGACCTTGCCAACAGCGTCATCGAGGGCGACTCGCGGATCAACTCGCTGCACCTCCAGCTCCGCGAGGAGGTCTTCACGGTGATGGCCACCCAGGCGCCGGTGGCCCGCGACCTGCGGATGCTGGTGGGGCTCCAGTACATCGGCGCCGAGCTGGAGCGGATCGGCGACTACGCGGCCCGGATCGCCAAACGCGCCCGCCGCCTGGCCGACCAGCCGCGCACCGCGACCTACGTCGAGCTGGGCCAGATGGCCGACCTGGTCGAGCGCCAGGTCCACGACATCCTCGACGCCTTCATCCGGGTCGACAAGGATGCCGCCATCGCCGTGGCCAAGCGCGACGACGACATCGACCGGCTCTACCGCCGGGTCTTCGCCGAGCAGATCTCGGCGCTGGCCGCGGATCCCGACCACGTCGAGCAGACCCAGTACCTGCTCAACATCGCCCACACCCTGGAGCGCATCGGCGACCGGGTCACCAACGTCGCCGAGGACATCGTCTTCCTCGACACCGGTCAGGTCGTTGAGCTCGACTGATGTCGGCCCGATGACCAAGCGCGTCCTGCTGGTCGAGGACGAGGCCAACATCCGCGACACCCTCAAGTTCAACCTGACCCGCGAGGGCTACACGGTGTCGGAGGCCCGCACCGCCAGCGAGGCGCTCCGCCTCTTCCGCAGCGCCAAGCCCGACATCATGCTGCTCGACATCATGCTGCCGGAGATGAACGGCCTGGAGGTCTGCCGGATCGTGCGCCAGGAGAGCGCGGTGCCGATCATCATGCTCACCGCCAAGGACCAGGAGGTCGACAAGGTGGTCGGCCTAGGGGTCGGCGCCGACGACTACATCACCAAGCCCTTCGGGCTGCGCGAGCTGTTCGCCCGGATGACCGCGGTGCTCCGCCGCGCCGACGCCCAGGCCGGCGGCCCCAGCGCGCCGCCCGACCTGGAGCGCCTGGGGCCGCTGGTCATCGACCGCGCCGGCCGCCGCGTGACCCTCGACGGTGAGGAGGTCAGGCTGACCGCCAAGGAGTTCGACCTGCTCTCCTACTTCCTGGCCCAGCCGGGCCGGGTCCACTCCCGCTCCCACCTGCTCCAGCACGTCTGGCGCTACAACTACGTCGGCGACGCCAAGACCGTCGACGTCCACGTCCGCTGGCTGCGCCAGAAGTTCGCCGGGCGCGCCCCCTTCGAGATCGTGACGGTGCGCGGCGTCGGCTACCGGGCCGACCGCCTGGACGGCGACCCCGTGGCGCCGGGGGCGCAGCAGGAGGTCACCGCCTGAGGCGACGCCTCAGGGCTTCCCGGGCTCCCGGAGCCGGGCCATGAGCGCCGTCAGGGCGACCACCGGCAGAGCCCCGAAGAGGACCCCGGTGATGGGGGTGCCGATGGCCCCGGCGTGGTCCAGGGCCAGCGCGTCGCCGCTGGCGCTGAGCCCGGCCAGGATCACGGTGGTGACGGGGATGGTCAGCAGCGCCAGGGCCAGGAACGCGCCCAGGACCGCGCCGGTGACCGCCGGCCAGTGGGGCCCGACCAGCTCGCCGCTGCGGCGCAGGCCGGCCAGTGGGCCCCGGCCCTCGACCACCACCGCCGGCAGCCACAGCGCCCAGCGGACCACGAAGTAGGCGAAGACCCCGAAGGGCAGGGCCAGGATGACCAGCCAGCGCAGCCAGGGACGGCGCAGGCGGGGCACCAGGACCCAGACCGCCAGGCCGGCGGCGCCGACCGGCAGCCCGAGCCTCCAGAGCTGGAAGGTCGGCAGCGAGAGCGCCCCGGCGAGCAGCATGCCGGCCGTGAAGAGGGCCAGGGCGCCGACCAGGTGGGGGCCGCGGGCCAGGGCCCGGGCGTAGGCCGCCCGCAGCGAGAGCCGGCGGCCGCCCAGGACGTCGTCGGCCAGGCCGGCGGCGGCGGCCATCCCCAGCAGCCAGGGCAGCACCACGGCCAGCTGCACCAGGGCCACGCTGACGACCAGCAGCGGCACCGAGAGGCCGAGGTTGCCGCTGCGCGCGCCGGGGGCGATCAGCAGCAGCACCAGAGTGGTCAGGAGCAGGGCCAAAAACCCGGCCAGGGCGGTCAGCCCGACCACCACGGCCAGGCGCCACCAGGCCCGCCGGTAGATGGCGACCACCGCCAGCGTGGTGCCGCCGGCGCCCCGGCGGGGGCCGACGGAGGCCACCGTCCGCGAGCCCGCCAGGCCCATCAGTGGGCCCCCGTGGGCAGCGAGTTCTGGAGGCACTGCTTGTACTGGTCGCCGCCGCCGGTCCAGGCCTCCTGGGCGCTGCTCTCCCAGTGCGGGTCGCTGATGTCGGAGTACAGGGTCTGCCCCAGGGTGAAGAGGGCCCCCACGATCGGCATGAACTTCTTGTACTTCAGGAACTGGGTCGGGAAGGCGGTCTCGGCGAGGGCCTTGCCGGGCCCCACCGCCGCGGGGGTGTACGTGCTCCCCAACGCGGCGAGCTGATCGGTGGTCCCGGTGCCGCTGGGCGGCGCCGGCGGGCTGCCGTGGGCCCACTCCTGGGCGCACTTCAGGGGCGCGAAGAGGAGGTCGAGGCTCTGCTGCATGTTGTCGATCATGTGGTCGCTGAGGGCCAGGCCCGACCCCTGGACCCCGGCCTGCTGGAGGATCCAGACCACCCCCTTGGACGCCGCCACGGCCAGGTAGGCGTAGGAGATGGCCAGGCTCTGGAGCGCCGAGGTGGCCACCGCGGCCAGGAACCCGACGGCCTTCTTGGCGCCGATGGCGGTCTCGTTGCCCAGCCAGACCAGCACCTCGCCCACGTTCCGCTCATGGTAGTTGGCGTTGACCGTCATGTCGCGGTCCACCACGATCTGCGTCGGGGTGCCCTGGTTGGCCTGGCCGGTGATCGAGAAGTTGTCGAAGGCGTAGCCGTTGCCGTTCCCGCCGCTGTCGTTGGCGCGGTTGCGGGCGCCCAGGAACACCGGGGTACCCGCCACGTACCGGTTGGACGACGCCGGCACGTCAGGACAGTTGGGCCCCGGGTCGGCGCTGATGTCGCGGGCGGCGTTCAGGGTGAGCGTGTCGCAGGTGACCGTGAAGTTGGCCGTCAGCCGGCGCTGGGGATGGTCGGCGTCGAAGGTGATCGGCATGTCGGCGGAGCTGGAGACGATGTCACCGGTCCAGCCCGTGAACCTGAAGCTCGAAAGCGCCTTGAGGTGGATGCTGGTGCCCACCGTCCAGCCGTCGTCGGGGCAGTTGGGGAACACGTCG
>DASZGP010000114.1:0-1680 GCA_035938695.1 Candidatus Dormiibacterota bacterium
CGTGGGCCAGGTTGAGCACCCGCGAGGCCTGGTAGATGACCGTGATGCCGAGCCCCAGGATGGCGTAGGCGCCGACCAGCGGCAGCGACAGCAGGAGGTAGAGGGCGAAGGTGTTCACGCCGGCCGCCGGCCTCCGGCTACCGGAGGTCCTGGCCCGGCGCCGGGTCGGGGATGAAGCCGGTGGTCAGATAGTTCCAGCCGTTGAAGCTGCCGATGGCGTTGGCGGAGAAGGCCGCCATCCCCCGGTTGGCCTGACGCGGCAGGCTGCTGCCGAAGTGCAGCGGCCCGGAGGCCAGCCCGAAGTCGAAGGAGTCGGTGTTGAGCTCGTCGCGCAGGTTGGCCCGGGTCAGGCGCAGACCCTTGGCCTGGACCCGCTTGCAGGCTTCGATGAACAGCCTGGTCCCCATGTAGGCCCCCTCGGTGAACTCGTTGTGGGCGTCGCAGGTGGGGCAGGCCGACTTCAGCGAGGCGGTGTAGGTGTAGACCGCCGGCTCGGCGTCGAAGGGCTGGATGGCGGCGTGGTAGCCGGTCCAGACGGTCATCCCGCCGCATTCCCCGGCGCAGGTCTGGCCGAACTTGTCGTCGAAGAGCGGCTCGCCACCGAAGAGGTGCTGGTACCAGACCGGGCTGCCGTGGCTGTCCTTGGCGTCCTTCTCCTCCTTCATCCAGGTCGCCATGGGGGTCGGCTCGAGCAGCATCACCACCACGTCGCAGCGCGGGTTGCAGCCGCTGTTGAAGGCGCTGACCGAGTCCTGGAAGCTGCCCTGGTTGGAGTTGATGCCGCAGAACCGGGTGCCGACGGTGCAGCTCTTGCCCTGGTCGTAGCCCTGGATGTGGGAGCCGGTGAGGCGGTGGATCTCGGCGTCGAAGGCCAGCGCCCCCTCCGCCCCGAACTTGTAGAAGGTGTCGTAGACGATCCCGAAGCTCTGGGCGTGGAGGGTGTTGACCGCGTACTGGGCGATGACGTGGACGTTGGTCACCGTGGACGCCGCCACCGGCCAGACCCAGGGGTCGTTGTACTGGTCGGCGAGCATCCCGTCGGTGCCCACCACCGGGATCCCGGCACGGTCGATGGTCTGGCCCTCGATGGCCCCCGCGAGGCCCTCGGAGTCGGGCTCGCCGACCAGCGCGAAGGTGCCGCCGGCGCCGATCCAGTTGCTGATGTCGGTGTTGCCCTGGGTCCGGTCCCAGCCGGTGTTGATGGTGTCCAGCCGGAGCGCCCGGCCGCAGACCCCGCCGGAGTTGTTGGCCTCGTTGATGGCCGCCTGGATACCGCTCTGGGCCTCGCCCAGGAAGCCCGAGCCGATGCCGCTGGTGACGATGGTGCTGGCGACGTGGAGCTCGGTGGCGCTGACCCCGGGGTCGCCGCCGCCGCCGTTGCGCCCGGCGGCGCAGGCGATCCTGGAGGTCGCGGCGGTGCCCCCGCCGCTGCCGGCGCTGCCCGCCGTGCCGTTGGTGGTGATGGTCTGGGCCGCCGTCCCCTGGGTGCCGGCGGTGCCGCCGGCCCCGGCGCCGGTCCCCGCGCCGACGATCTCCACCGGACGGTTGACGTACTGCGGCACGAAGGCGAAGGCCGACAGGATCAGCGCGACCAGCAGGGCGATCGTCGCCGGGATCCAGCCGATCGGCGGCGGAAAGGCGCCGCGCCGTGAGGGCACGGGGGGAGGCATCATCCGGACC
>DASZGP010000115.1:0-17539 GCA_035938695.1 Candidatus Dormiibacterota bacterium
TCCTCGAAGTACGGACCCATCTTTCGCACGTTCTCCATGAACTGTCGACCACCATCGGACCGCGCGTACGGCAGCGCCATGAGAGCCACCGGGAGCACTCCCGCCAGGGTCAGTTCATCGAGCTTCAGGTCCCGAAGGTAACCGAACCCCAGCCCATCGCCTTCGTCGCCCCACCAGCGCGTGTATAGCACCGACAGCGCGCGGAAGCAGGGTAGGGTCAGCTGGATCAGGTCTCGGGCTTCGCGGAGATCGTCCATCGTGGCGCCGTCGAAGGCCCGGAGGACCTGCGAGATCGTTACCCCACTCAGAAAGTCGGCCAGCGCCCCAATTCCCCCGGTGACCATCGGACCGGCATTACGGACCATGTCGTGGTAGGCGCCCCCGAGCCCGAGCGCCTGGACGACCTTGGCGAGACTTTCCTCTGACGTCGTCTCGCCAGTCTTGAAGACGTGGAGCAAGCTGTAGTAGACGTCGGCCAACTCTTCCTCTGGCCGCCGGCCACGGCCGCGCAGCCGCCGCTTCATCCACCGGCCTGCGGCGTTCCGACGGGCCCTGGCCGCTAGCCTTGCGGCTTTGCGGGCGAGCGCGTCGAGGTCGCGCTCGGAGTCCGCCGGGCCGATCCACCTGTCGAGCTGGTCGAGGAACTCAACCGCCGCCCGCCGCAACGCGTCCTCGCGGACCCATCTACCGCGCCAGAAGAGGAGCAGCGCCAAATCGTTGTATTTGCGCCGGCGGTCGCGCGAGAGCTCGGCGAGAAGGCAGGACTGCGCCAGCGCGTCGTCGTCGTACTCGGCGGCGGAGCCAGGATGCTCGTGCGCACCCGGCTGTAGGAGTCCGTGCTGCCGCCAGCGTTCAAATCGCCAGCCATTCAAGGCGACGCCCGTCTTCCTCAGGACCATTTGGGCTAGCCTCCGATCAGACTCGGTTCTCGCGTTCATACTCCGGACCTCAACGAAGCCGCAGCTTCCCCGAAATGGCCAGCGAGAACAGCCACCAGCCAGCACCGGCGAGCCCGACGGTGGCGATAGCCTGCACCCAAGGCGGCTCGTGCTTCAGGAACCGGTGCACTACCAATGCCGCCTCCCCCTGGATCACGTTCTGGAGGATCACCTCACCGCAGATCGGGCAGATCATCATTTTCACCTCGTCATCTTGAAGCGGCCGGCAGGACCGGCTCAATCCGCAGTATCCACAGCCGTCCCCTCCGAAACGGCCCCTCCAAACGCTGAGGGGGCATTCGGCTGGCGCGCACGGTCCGAGTTCGGGCCATCCAAGCTGGATCGTGTTCGGGATGCTGCGGCAACCCTGGCGGAGGTCAGCAGCAGGACCGTTGCTTGACGCCGGCTCGAATCGCGTCGACCATGGCACGTATCTCCTGAGCGGTCAGGCCGAACGACTTCGCCAGGTCTACGTAGACGTCGGGCAGCCGCGCCGAGGCGGCGAGGCGGCCCTGCGGAACCTTCGCCTTGCCGCTGAAACTCGGAATGTCGGTGGGCAAGTAGTGCTCGCCCACCAAGAGCAGGTAAGGGGTTGGACCCGGAGCGCGGACCTCGTAGAGAATGCGCCAGGCCCTGCGAGCTCCGGTTAGGCGGAACTCACACAGCACGTCAGAGTCAGGCAGGCCGCGTAGCCGGACTCCGATGCATGGATCCTCCTCCAGGTCGGCGATCCCCGCGGCGAGTTCCACAAGGACCGATGCGATTCGCGGGTCGCTTCGAGCCGCCTGCTTCAGCTGGTTCCAGCGCTGTCGCGACAGCTGGCTCCAGCGCGCCTTACCGGCTACGCCCGGCCGCCTCGTGGAGCGCCAGGGCGCGACTGCCGTCTAACCCTAGCGGCCTCTACCAGATCGTCGTCGACCTCTGCGAACTCCTCTCTTGAAGCCTCGTCCATGCTGTCCCGGAGGGCATGCAGCTCGTCGGGGTGGGTTGCCCAGTAGATCTCTTCTTGCAGAGCGCGCAGGCGGAGCACACGTTGAGCTGGGGAACCTCTGAGCCGGGCTGCCTTCAGCACCTTGTTCGCGGCGAACACTGCGGCGGTGTCGAGCAGCAGCCGTCGCGGCCGACTACCCGGCGCGGCGGGGAGGACGCCGGCGCGCGCCCAGCTAGCAACGGTGGGGGACGAAACTCCGAGGATGCTAGCCGCCTCAGCTTGACGCAGCGGCTCACGCAATCGGTAGAGCGCCACCTCCTTGGTCAACTCCTTCTCCGTGTCGCTATGGCTTTCCGGATGAAGTACAGCGTCCTCGAGAACCTGTGCCATCGCCATGCCGGAGTTATAACCTATCTTGGCTTGTTTGTAAAGTTAGCGGCCCGTCTCGATGCTTGGGGGAAGACAAAATCCTCCTCATCCTCAGGAGACGACTTAGCAAAGAGGACGTCGGCGACGGCCTGAGTGGGCACCACCTTCGCGAAGGCATGCTTGTAGATGTCGGCTGTGGTCCGCTCGTTGGCGTGACCCAGGATGCGGGAGATCGCGGTCGTGTCGAGCCCCGCCGCGTCGGCCACCGTAGCCACCGTGTGCCGTGTGGTGTGGAACTTGCGGTACGGCACCCCTACGGTCCGCAGGAAGGGCCGCCACCTGCGTCTGATGAAGTTCGTTCTTTCGATGGGAGTGCCCAGCTCTGTGGTGAACACCAAGCCCAAACGGTTACACCAGCTGTCGCCGACCCGTGCCCGCATCTCGTACTGACGGTGGCGCTGGAGGCTCAATACCTCCACCAGCTCAGGCGGGACCTGCAGGCTCCGACGTGCCTTCAGGTGGGTCTTCAGGTCCCCCAGAACGAACCGAACTACCCCGTCGCGGTCTTTCTCCCGCTTCAAGTGAGTCCTGACGTGGATCACAGCGTTCTTCAGGTCGACGTTCTCCCACCGGAGACCGAGAACCTCCCCCTGCCGCATCCCGAGCAGGGTGGCCGCCAGGAAGATTGCGCCCGCGTCATGATCCACGGCCGCCGCCACGATCCGCCGCGCCTCCGAAAGAGAGAACGGCTCCACCTCGACTTGGCGCTTCTTGATGGGGCGCGACAGCCGCGCAGCGTTCCGATCAACCAGCTCGCGGGCTTCGGCGTCGTGCAAAGCGTGTCCGAGTATCCGTCGGATCTGCCACCGTGAGCTTTGGGAGAGTTCGCCACCACCCTGAGCTCGGATCGCATCGAGCATGGCGTCGACATGGGCGGCCGTCAACTCCCTGAGCCGATGCCGGCCGAGCACGGGGCTGAGGTAGAGGCGAACCGTACGCTCGTCGCCATCAAACGTCGAGAGCTCGATCTCGCGGCGGTCGACCTGGCGGTATCGCGAAGCGACCCAATCCGCAAGATACTCCGCCACGGAGGGTGCCGGTTGGTCGCCACTTCCTACATTGGCCTGCTCTTTGGCTTCGCGGATCTTCCGCTGGACCTCTGTGCTGGTACGACCGTAGAAGGCGCGGCGTCGGCCGCCGATCATGACCTGGCCCACCCAGGCGGTGCCCGTCCTTGCGAACTGCGGGCTCCTGCGGGCTAGATACCCCTCGCCGTTCGCGCGTCTGCCCACGGGGCGGTAGCGTACCCCAATTGCTTCAAAAACTGCTGTAAATCCAGTGGCCAAGGCCGGATTTGAACTGGCGACCCCCTGCTCCCAAAGCAGGTGCGCTACCGGGCTGCGCTACTCCCCGAGGTGGTAGGAAGTCTAGCTACGCCGAGGTGGCCTGCCGGGCGACGGCGTCGGCCTTGGCGGCGATGGTGGCGGGGTCGCCGAGGTATTCAGCCAGGAGTGGGCGGAGGTCGCGGTCGAGCTCGTAGGCGCGGGGGACGCCGGTGGGGATGTTGAGGGCCAGGACCTCGTCCTCGGTCAGGCCTTCGAGGTGCTTGACCAGGGCGCGGAGGCTGTTGCCGTGGGCCGCCACCAGGACCCGGCGGCCGGCGCGGATGTCGGGGACGATGGCGTCCTGCCAGTACGGCAGCATCCGGGCCAGGACGTCGGCCAGCGACTCGGAGGCGGGCAGGACCTCGGGGGGCAGCGAGCGGTAGCGGAGGTCGTGGCGGGGGTGGCGGGGGTCGTCGGGGTCGAGGGCCGGCGGGGGCACGCCATAGCTGCGGCGCCAGATCATGACCTGGGCCTCGCCGTACTTCTCGGTGGTCTCCCGCTTGTCGAGGCCCTCGAGGCCGCCGTAGTGGCGCTCGTTGAGCCGCCAGGAGCGGGACACCGGCAGCCAGGCCAGGCCCATCTCGGCCAGCGCCAGGTTGGCCGTGACGATGGCGCGCTCCAGCAGCGAGGTGTGGAGCACGTCCAGCCCGATGCCGGCGTCCCGGAGCTGCCTCCCGGCCTCGCGGGCCTCGGCCACCCCGCGCTCCGACAGCGGCACGTCGTGCCAGCCGGTGAAGCGGTTGGCCAGGTTCCAGGTGCTCTCGCCGTGGCGGAGCAGGACCAGCTGCGGGTTCATGTTGCCTGGGAGGTTACCGGAGGCGCGGCTACGGCGGCCCAGGCGGCCAGGTCGAGCTGGGCCAGCAGCTCGGCGACGGCCAGGCCGCGGTGGCTGATCTGGTCCTTCTCGCCGTCCGGCAGCTCGGCCATGGTCCGCCCGTCCGGCAGCACGAACACCGGGTCGTAGCCGAACCCGCCCGGCCCCCGTGGCTCCCGCCCGATGCGGCCGTCGCACTGCCCGAGGTAGACCCGGGCGGCCGGGCCGCCGGGACGGGCCAGGGCGATCACGCAGACGAAGCGCGCCCGCCGGTCGGCGACGCCTCCCAGGCGGGCCAGCAGATGGCGGATGCGCCCGGCGTCGTCCAGGCCGGGGCCGCCGAAGCGCGCCGAGCGCACCCCGGGGTCGCCGCCGAGCGCGTCCACGACCAGCCCGGAGTCGTCCGCCAGCACCGGCAGCCGGGCGAGACGAGCGTACTCCCGCGCCTTCCTGGAGGCGTTGGCCAGGAAGGTCGCGCCGTCCTCCTCGACCTCCTCCCCCACCCCGGCCTCGTCGAGATCCAGCAGCGCGACGCCGGCGCCGCCCAGGAGCCGGCGGTACTCGGCCAGCTTGCCCCGGTTGCGGGTGGCCAACACCAGGCGGGGCCCGGCCGGCGCCCCCTCGCGACCTGCGCTCAGAGGCCGAGCACCTGGCGCTGCACCGCCGCCAGCTGGGCGATGCCGGCGCTGGCCAGGTCGAGCAGGGCGTCGCTCTCCTGGCGGGTGAAGGGCCGCTTCTCGGCGGTGCCCTGGATCTCGATGAAGTTGCCGGCCTCGTCGGCGACGCAGTTCATGTCGACCTCGGCGCCGAAGTCCTCGAGGTAGCTGAGGTCCAGGCGCGGCTCGCCCTCCACCACCCCGACGCTGACCGCCGCCACCATGTGCTTGATCGGAACCCGCGGCAGCGCCCCACCGCGGCGCAGCTTCTCCATCGCCAAGTAGAGGGCGACGAAGCCGCCGGTGATCGAGGCGCAGCGGGTGCCGGCGTCGGCCTGGAGGACGTCGCAGTCGACGGTGATGGTCCTCTCCCCCAGCCCGCGGAGGTCGACACCGGCGCGGAAGGAGCGGCCGATCAGGCGCTGGATCTCCTGGCTGCGGCCGTCGACCCGGCCGTGGCGGCCGTCGCGCTGGGTGCGGGTGTTGGTGGCGCGGGGCAGCATGGCGTACTCGGCGGTGATCCAGCCCTCGCCGCTCCCCTTGCGGTAGGGCGGCACCTTCTCGTCGATGCTGGCCGTGCAGTGGACCCTGGTGTTGCCGCAGGTGATCAGCGCGGAGCCCTCGGCGTAGAGGTTGATCCCGGTCTCGATGGTGATGGGGCGCAGCGCGTCGGGGACGCGGCCGTCAGGCCTGGTCAGTGTTTCATCCTCCGGATCACGAAGATCGAGCCTTCGTAGAGCAGCAGCAGGGGGATTATCAGGGCCAGCGGCGTGACCGGGTCGACGCCGGGGGTGACGACATACCCCGCGGCGGCGATCAGCAGGTACGCGCCGCGCCGCCAGCGGGCCAGCTGGGACGACTTGACAAGCCCCACGGTGGCCATCAGCACCAGCGCCACCGGGAACTCGAAGGTCAGCGCGAAGGCCAGCATCAGGATGACCACGAAGCCCAGGTAGGCGGTGGCCTCGGGGAAGAAAACCAGGTCGCTGCCACTGCCGCTGACGGCGCCGATGATCCGCACCGCGATGTACAGGAAGAGGTAGGCCAGCCCGGCGCCCAGCGCGAAGAGCAGCAGCGAGCTGGCCAGCAGCGGCCCCGCGAAGCGGCGCTCGACCGGGCGCAGGCCGGGGGCGACGAAGCTCCAGATCTGCCAGAGCACGACCGGCAGGGCGATCGCCAGCCCCAGGACGATCCCGACCTTGAGGTGGATGGTGAAGTAGCCCATGGGGCTGAGGTAGTGGAGCCGGGTGGCGTCCGCGTTGACCTTGGCCAGGTACTTCAGCGGCTGGGCCAGCAGGGTGATCGCGAATCCCGAGAGGATGACGCCCACCACCGACGCGATGCCCCAGGCGCTGAGCGAGACGATCAGCACCCTGCGCAGCTCTTCGAGGTGCTCGATGATGCTCATCCGCCGCTCGTCCCAGCCGGGGTCGGCGGTCTCCTCGGGCTCCGGCGGGACGGTGGTGAAGAGCGGACGCTCAGCCATGCTCAGTCAAGGATGCCTCACGACCGGACGGCCGGCATGCAACCGCCCGGAGGCGGCGTCAGGCCTTCGGCGGCTCGGGCGGAGGTGGCGCCGGGTTGATCGAGGACGGCGGCTGGGCCAGCGGATCGGCCGGGGTCGCGGTGCCGGTGTAGGTCGTGCCCCCGTCGGTGCGGCGCACCTCGTCGCGGATGCTGTCGGTGACGTCGGTGGTCGCCTTGCGGAACTCCTTGATCGCCCGTCCCAGCCCCTCGCCCAGTTCCGGCAGGCGGCGCGGGCCGAAGATGATCAGCGCGATCGCGGCCAAGATCAGCAGGATCCACCAGTGACCGGTCATCAGACCTCTCGGCGCCTCGGGTGGCTCCCGATCAGAACGCCAGTTCGATTATAGGCCGGTGGCGCCGCGCCTCAGCCTCGGGAGACCGCCGCGAAGCCGGCCACCAGGGCGGTCGCGACCTCGGCCAGGACCCCCTCGTCGTGGGCGGTGGAGACGAACCAGGCCTCGAGCTGCGACGGCGGCGGGTGGACCCCGGCGTCGAGGAGCGCGGTGAAGAGCCTGGCGTAGGCCGCGAGGTCGCTGCCTCTGGCCTCGCTGAGGTCGCGGACCGGCCCGCGGCGCAGGAACGGCGTCAGCATCGAGCCCCGGCGGTTGACCGTCACCTCGACCCCGGCCCGCCCGGCGGCCGCCCCGATCGCGGCTTCCAGCCTGGCCCCGGCGGCGTCCAGCCGGGCGTGGGGCGGGTCCTCCAGCAGCGTCCGCAGGGTCGCCAGGCCGGCGGCGGTGGCCAGCGGGTTGCCCGAGAGCGTCCCGGCCTGGTAGACCGGCCCCTCCGGCGCGACCTGCCCCATCAGGTCGGCGCGGCCGCAGTAGGCCGCCAGCGGCAGGCCCCCGCCGACGATCTTGCCCAGGCAGGTCAGGTCGGGCGTGACGCCGGAGGACTCCTGGACGCCGCCGAGCCCGAGCCGGAAGCCGGTTATGACCTCGTCGAAGATCAGCACCGCGCCGTACCGCCGGGTCAGGTCGCGCAGGGCGGCGAGGAACTCGGGCGTCCCCTCCACCACGCCCATGTTGCCGGCCACCGGCTCCACGATCACCGCCGCGATGGCCTCGCCGCGCTCCGCGAACAGGGCCTCCAGCGCCGGGACCGCGTTGTACTCCAGCACCGCGGTCAGCGCCGCGAACGCCGCCGGCACCCCGGGCGAGCCGGGGATGCCGAGCGTGGCCACCGCGCTGCCGGCGTCGACCAGGAGGTGGTCGGCGTGGCCGTGGTAGCCGCCGGCGAACTTGACCACCAGCTCGCGCCCGGTGGCCGCACGGGCCAGCCGGACCGCCGACATCGCGGCCTCGGTGCCGGAGCTGACGAACCGGACCATCTCCGCGCTGGGGACCAGGCGGCAGACCAGCTCCGCCAGCTCGGTCTCGGCCTCGGTCGGCATCCCGAAGCTGGCGCCCCGCCCGGCCTGCTCCCGCACCGCCTCCACCACCGCCGGGTGGGCGTGGCCCAGGATCAGCGGCCCGTAGGCACAGACCAGGTCGACCAGGCGGCGGCCGTCCAGGTCTTCGATCCTGGCCCCCTCTCCCCGCCTGACGAACACCGGCGAGCCGCCGACGGCGCGGAAGGCCCGCACCGGGCTGTCGACGCCGCCGGGCAGCACCAGGCGGGCCCGCTCGAAGGCCGCCCGCGAGGCGTCGCCGCTCATCGCGCGCCGATCAGGACCCGATCGGGCCCGGCGGGACTCAGCTCGGGGAGGGCGACGGCGCGGGAGCGGCGCTGGCGGCCGGCGCCGGGCTGGCCGGGGCGGCCGGCGAGGGCCCGGCGAGGTCGGTGGTCTCGATGTCGACCCACACGATCCTGTCGCCCTTGGCCAGCGCCTTGGCCACGTCGAGGCCGGCGGTGATGGTGCCGAAGAGGTTGTAGCTCCGCGGCAGGCTGCTGTTGTCGCCGGTGTTGATGAAGAACTGGCTGCCGTTGGTGTTGGGGCCGGAGTTGGCCATGGCGATGGTGCCGGGGGTGTAGGTGCCCCGGACCGCCTCGTCGGCGAACTGGTAGCCGGGGCCGCCGGTGCCGTCGCCCTTGGGGTCGCCACCCTGGGCGATCGCCAGCGCCCCGCCGCAGCTGGAGTCGGCGGCGTTGGGGCAGACGCGGTGGAAGGTCAGCCCGTCGTAGAAGCCCTGCTTGGCCAGGAAGACGAAGCTGTTGACGGTCAGCGGCGCCGTGTCGGCGAACAGCCGGATGGTGATCAGGCCCTTGGCGGTGCTCATGTAGGCGCAGTAGCCCCGGGTCTTGTCGAGGCCCATCGCCGGGGCGGCGGAGAAGCTGTGGGGCGCGCCGGCCACCGCCGTATGGCTGGCCGGGGCCGCCGGGCAGGGCAGGTTCTGGGCGGTCACCAGGGGCAGCGTGCTGGTCGGCGAGGGGCGCAGCGCGACGGCGCTGGGGGACGCCTTGGGCGCGGGGTTGACGGCCAGGTTGAGGCCGTAGGCGCCGGCGCCGAGGAGGCCGGCGAACACCAGCACGATGATGCCGAGCAGGACTGGACTGCGTTGAGGGCTCTGGCTCAAGTCGACCTCCGTGGGATTCCCCGGTCGGCGAATCAGGGCAGGCCCCGCTCGATCAGCGGGACGGCTTGCTTCGCGAGATAGGTTATCACCAGCCTCGCCCCCGCCCGGCGGATCGAGACCAGGCTCTCCAGGGCGGCGGCCTCGAAGTCCAGCCAGCCGCGGTCGGCGGCGGCGC
The DNA here is from genome assembly GCA_035938695.1 of Candidatus Dormiibacterota bacterium. Classification (GTDB taxonomy): domain Bacteria; phylum Chloroflexota; class Dormibacteria; order DASZGP01; family DASZGP01; genus DASZGP01. Next base: position 9,312 of record DASZGP010000115.1, read on the forward strand.
AGAGCATCGCGTACTCGCCGCTGACCTGGTACGCCGCCACCGGCACCGGGACCTCGGCGGCCACCCGGGCGAGCACGTCGAGGTAGGGCCCGGCGGGTTTGACCATGACCATGTCGGCGCCCTCGTCGAGGTCCAGCCAGACCTCCCGCATGGCCTCCTCGACGTTGGCCCCGTCCATCTGGTAGGCGCGCCGATCGCCGAAGGCCGGGGTCGAGTCGACCGCCTCGCGGAAGGGCCCGTAGAAGGCGCTGGCCATCTTGGCCGAGTAGGCCAGGATCGGGGTCTGCTCGTGGTTGGTGGTGTCCAGCGCCTCGCGGATGGCCGCCACCTGGCCGTCCATCATCCCCGAGGGGGCGATCACGTCGGCCCCCGCCGCGGCCTGGCTGGCGGCGGTCTCGGCGTAGGCCTCGATGGTGGCGTCGTTGTCGACCGTCGCGGCATCGGCGCTCCCGCCGGGAGGCGGGGTGAGGATGCCGCAGTGGCCGTGCGAGGTGTACTCGCAGAGGCAGAGGTCGGTGGCCACCAGGAGGCGCTCGCCGAGGCGGTCCTTGATCGCCCGGGTGGCGCGCTGGACCGCGCCGTCGTCGTCCCAGGCGCCGGAGCCGCGGTCGTCCTTGGTGGCCGGCAGGCCGAAGAGCAGGACCATGGGGATGCCCAGGTCGGCGGCGACCTCCGCCTCCCGGACCACGCTGGCGACGGTCTGGTGGCGGTGGCCGGGCAGGCTGGCGATGGGCTGAGGCTCGGCGATCCCGTCGCGGACGAACAGCGGCAGGACCAGGTCCGACGGCAGCAGGCTGGTCTCGCGCAGCGCCCGGCGCAGGATCGGGGTGGCCCGCAGGCGGCGGGGCCGGACCTCGGGGTAGGCCATCAGGCGCGAGCGCTCATGCCGAAATTGTCGCTGAGCGCCTCGACCAGGCCGGCGACCGACTGCCGGTCGGCCAGCAGCACCGGTCCGGGCAGCCGGCGCCGGGCTTCGGCCGCCGTGGTCTCGCCGACGCAGAGGAAGACGCAACCAGGCAGCCGCAGCGGTTCGGGATCGTCGGCCGGGTACGCCGCACCGGGCGGGACCACCTCCAGCGTCTCGGACCCGTGGGCCAGCGCCTCGGCCAGGGCCCGGACCGCCGAGGGGCTCATCAGGGTGACCGCGTCGAGGCCGCCGACGATCGCCGCCGCCAGAGCGGCGCCGGCCTCCGGGCGGGCCACGGTCTCGTAGACCGCGACCTCGACCACCGTCGCGCCCACCGCCCGCAGCCCCGGGCCGACGATGTCGGCGGTCTCCAGCGCGCGCGGCAGGAGCGCCCGCCGGACCACTGTTCCGGCCAGGTGCTGGAGGACGCCGGTGCCGTCGTGCCGCTCGGGCACCGCCTCCACCGCCAGGCCCAGGCGGGCGGCCGCCGCGGCGGTCTGCGGCCCCACCGGCACCACCCTTCCGCCGGCGACCAGCCGCGCCAGCGAGGAGCCGGCCTGCTCGGCCGCCAGCTGGCCGAACCTGACGGCGTTGACGGAGGTCAGGATCAAGGTGTCGTAGCGCCGCGCCGGGTCCAGGGCCTGGCGATCGGCCGGGGCCAGGGCCAGGGGCCGGACCTCGATCAGCGGCACCGCCACCGGCTCGAAGCCCGCGGCGGCCAGGGCCCGGACCAGCACGGCGGCCTGCTCCGCGGGCCGGGTGACCAGGACCCGGGGCCGGGAGGTCACCAGCGCACCCCGCGGTCGCGCAGCTCGGCCATCGCCAGGCGCACCGCCTCGGCCGGGTCGCCGGCCGCCGAGCGGGTCTCCAGGCGGTGCAGGGCGCGGCCGTCGTGGAGCGCCGCCAGGAGCCTGGTCTCGCCACCCCGGAACTCGACGTGGACCCCCAGCGGCAGGGTGCAGCTGGCCCCCAGGGCGGCGGCCATGTCGCGCTCGGCGGAGACCGCCAGGCTGGTCTCCAGGTGGTTCAGCCAGCGCAGGTCGGCGGCGGCGGGGTCGTCCAGCCGGGCCTGGGCGACGATCGCCCCCTGGGCCGGCGAGGGGACGCAAACCGAGATCGGGATGGGCGCTTCGCCCTGGGGTTGCAGGCCGAGGCGGCGGAGCCCGGCGGCGGCCAGCACCAGGCCGTCGGCGGCGCCCTCCTCCAGCTTGCGCAGGCGGGTGTCGACGTTGCCCCTGATCTCCACGAACTCGACGCCGGGCCAGGCGTCGCCGAGCTGGGCCCGGCGGCGGGGGCTGCCGGTGGCGATCCGGAACCCGGCGCCGGGCGGGCCGCCGAAGCGCTCCCCGGGGTCCCCGGCGGTCCCGGTCGCCGCGGTGGGGCGTCGGATCAGAACGTCGTGGGCCGGGGCCCGGGGCAGGAAGGCGGCCAGCTCCAGGCCCTCGACCTCGGCCACCGCCAGGTCCTTGGCGCTGTGGACCGCGCAGTCGATCTCGCCGGCCAGCAGCCGGGCCTGGATCTCCTTGACGAAGACCCCCGAGCCGCCGATCGAGCTCAGCGGCACGTCGGCGCGGCGGTCGCCCTCGGTCCTGATCACCACCACCTGGACCTCGCGGTCGGGGAAGCGCTCGAGGTAGGCCCGGCGCACCAGCTCGGCCTGCACCAGGGCCAGCGCCGAGCCGCGGGTGCCGATCCGCATCAGAAGGGCCGGGCGGCACCCAGCGAGGTGATCACCACCGCCGGCGCCAGGCCGGTGGCGTAGCCGGCGACCACCAGCAGGGCCAGGCGGCGGCCCTCGAAGCGAACCAGCAGGCGCAGCCCGGCGTAAGCCGCGTAGAGCAGCCAGGAGACCAGCGCCAGCGCCTCGCGGGGGTCGAAGAAGATCCCCCGCCGGTGGCTGGCGACGACGAATACCTGGCTCAGCACGATGCCGGCGGTGAGCGCCAGGAAGCCGGCCAGCACGAAGCGGTCGGTGAAGCCCTCCAGGGTGGCCAGGGGCGGCAGGCTGTCCAGGGCCCGGCCCCGGCGCTTGGACTTCAGGCCCCGGTCGCGGAGCAGGTAGCCCAGGGCCGAGATGAAGGCCAGGGTCAGGACCACGTAGCTGAGCAGGATCGCCGAGACGTGCAGGTAGAGCAGCCAGCTCAGCCCCGGGGCGGCCGCCGGGGCCGGGCAGCACGGCTCGGGCTGGCGCATCAGCAGCGCCAGCACCAGCAGCGCGCTGTCGACACCGCAGACCAGCACCCCGATCAGGTCGGCGAACAGGTAGCGGTTGAAGAACAGCGAGCAGGCCAGCAGCCCCCAGGCGGTCAGGATCAGGATCTGGTAGGCCAGGCTGAAGCGGGCCCCGCCCACGACCTGGAGCCCGATCAGCGAGGACTGCAGCACCAGCAGCAGCCCGAACAGGCCGCTGAGGACCCGGGCGAAGCCGGCGAAGTGGAAGCGCACGTCGAGGGCGCAGTACACCGCGCAGGCCGCGCTGAGGACGGCGCTGGCCATCAGCAGGGCGAGGGTGGCGGCCGCGGGGTTCATTCCAAGCCCTCCGGCGGCGGCTCCAGGCCCAGTAGGCGGCGCACCACCGGCTCGTCGTCGGCGTGGTCGCGGAGGTGGGCGATGGGGCCGTGCAGGAGCCTGGCCACCAGGCCGGCGGACATCCGCTCGACAGCCTCCGCTTGGTCCGGCGTCAGCCCGGGGGGCAGGTGGCGGCGGAGGTGCTCACGCCGCAGCGCCTCGGCGCTCTGGCGCAGGGCGGCGATGGCCGGCGCCGCCTCCCGCCGCCGCAGCAGCTCGCGGGCCGCGGCGATCTCCTCGCGCAGGATGGCCTCCGCCGCCGGCACCTCGCGGCGGCGCTCGGCCAGCCCCCGGTCGACCACCGCGGCCAGGTCGTCGACGTTGAACAGGTAGAGGTCGCCGATGCCGGCGGCGGCGGGGTCGACGTCGCGGGGCACCGCCAGGTCGAGGATGAACAGCGGCCGGCGGCGGCGGCGGCGCATCCACTCCTCGATCATCGAGCGGGTGAAGAGGGTGTCCTCGGCGCTGGTCGAGCAGACGATCAGGTCGACCTCCGCCGCCAGCTGCTCGACCTGGGAGAAGGGCACCGTCAGGCTGATGGTGCCGGCCGGCATCTCGGCCGCCAGCTCCATGGCCCGGGCCGGGGTGCGGGTGCTGAAGTGGACCCTGGCCATCCCCTCCCCCGCCAGCAGCCGGGCCGTCGAGCCGGCCATCTTGCCGGCGCCGACCATCAGCGCGGTGCGGCCCCGGAGGCTGCCGAAGATCTCCCGCGCCTGGGCCACCGCGGCCTGGCCGAAGCCCACCGCGTTGCGGGTGATGCCGGTCTCGGTGCGGACCCGCTTGGCGGCGCTGATCGCCCGCCGCATGACCAGGTCGAGGCGGGCGTCGACCGTCCCTTCGGCCACCGCGCTGGCCAGGGCGCCCTTGAACTGGCCCAGGATCTGGCCCTCGCCGAGGATCGCCGAGTCGAGGCCGCTGGGGACCCGGAAGAGGTGCTCCAGGGCCCGCTCCCGGCTCAGCCGGTAGGAGTGGCGGGGCCACTCGCCGCTGGGGTCGATGGCCGCCACCACGGCGTCGAGCTGGGCCGCCGCCCGCTCCGGCTCGGCGGTGGTGACGTACAGCTCGGTGCGGTTGCAGGTGGAGAGGATGGCGCCGCCGGAGAGGGCGTCCTGGGCGGCGAGCCGGCGCAGGCCCCCGCGCAGGCCGTCGCCGGAGAGGAAGACCCGCTCCCTGACCGCCAGCGGCGCGCCCCGGTAGCTGAGGCCCTCGACCAGCAGGTCCACGCTCAGACCCGCCGGGAGTTGAGGGCCAACGCCAGGTCGGCCAGCTCCGCCCGCTCGTGGCGGCCGGGGAAGGCGTCGAGCGCGGCCACCGCGGCGGCGGCGTGGCGGTCGGCCAGCTCGGTGCAGGCCGGGATCGCCCGCCCCCCCCGTACCGCCTCCACCACGGGGCCGAAGTCGCCGGCCTGGCGGGCCGCTTTGAGTGTCGCGCGCAGGTTCCGGCCGCCGGCCCGCAGGGCCAGGATCAGGGGCAGGGTCACGGTGCCCTCGCGGATATCGTTGCCCACCGGCTTGCCCAGCTCGCGGGCGTCGGCGGTGTAGTCCAGCACGTCGTCGACGATCTGGAAGGCCAGCCCCAGGTGGTGGCCGTACTCGCGGGCCCGCTCGACCATGGCGTCGGCGCCGCCGGAGACCACCACCGCCGCGGCGCAGGCCGCCTCGACCAGGCTGGCGGTCTTGCGCTGGATGGTCTCGACGTAGTCGGCCTCGGTCTGGCCGAGGTCGAAGCGCCGGTCGCGCTGGCCCAGCTCGCCGCGGACGATGGTCTCCAGGGCGCCGAACAGCTCGCGGGTGGCCCGCGGGTCGCCCACCGCCGCCAGGTGCACCCCGCAGCGGGCCAGGTAGAGGTCGCCCACCAGCAGGGCGACCGAGCCGTCGGTCTTGACGTGCAGCGCCGGCCGCCCCCGCCGGGTCTGGGCGTTGTCGATCACGTCGTCGTGGACCAGGGTGGCGGCGTGGAGCATCTCCACCGCCAGGGCCAGGTCGACCAGCCGGCGAGGGTCGCCACCCAGGAGCGCTCCGAAGGCCCGCACCAGGTGGGGCCGGAGGCGCTTCCCGCCCGCCGTAAGGATGTGCGTAAGCGCGGCGGACGCCTTCGGCGGCCCTCCGGCGGCGGCCGAATCCGCCAGGCGCCGGTCGAGGTCGTCGAACGGGTGATGGGGGTCGGCGGCCAGCGTCACCGGGCAAGGATATGCGGCGTGCAGCGGAGCCGTGACGGCCGTGCCCTGCCCCGGAAGGGCCAATTACGATATGGCGGTGAGCGCTTCGACGCCGCCACACGGGGCCATCGGGATGGGCCGCCTGGCGGAGCTGTTCAGCGAGGAGACCCTGCGCGAGCAGGCCGTCCTGATCGTCGACGACTCGCAGGTCACCCAGGTCATGCTGCGCAAGGCCCTGGAGCGGGAGGGCTTCAGCCGGGTGATCACCGAGGGCGACCCCTGGCGGGTCCTCGACGTGGTCGCCGAGCACGACCCGGCGGTGCTGATCCTGGACGCCGAGATGCCCGAGCTGGACGGTTTCGGCGTGCTCCAGCTGCTGGCCAAGGAGCTGGGGCCGCTGGGCCAGCCGCCGGTGCTGCTGCTGGTCGGCGAGATGACCGACGAGATCACCTCGCGGGCCCTGGCGGCCGGCGTCGTGGATCTCCTGGCCCGGCCGATCAAGCCCGGCCTGGTCACGGTGCGGGTCCGGTCGGCGGTCTACCGGCGGCTGCTCGAGCGCCGGGTGGGGGCGGGCAACAGCGCGCTCCAGGACCTGGTCGACGCCCGCACCCGGGAGCTGGACAACGCCCAGGTCGAGATCCTCGACCGCCTGGCCCTGGCCGGCGACTACCGCGACGACTCCAGCGGCGAGCACGGCCGCCGGGTCGGGCACCTGGCCGGCGACATCGCCCGGGCCCTGGGCCTCAGCGCCGGAGTGGCGGAGATGATCCGGCGCGCGGCGCCGCTCCACGACATCGGCAAGATCGCCATCCCCGACAGCATCGTGCTCAAGCCCGGCCCCCTGGAGGCGGAGGAGATGGCGGTGATGAAGACCCACACCACCATCGGCGGCCGGATCCTGGCCGGCAACCACCCGGTGCTCTGGCTGGCCAGCCAGATCGCCCTGACCCACCACGAGCGCTGGGACGGCTCCGGCTACCCCGAGAGCCTGGTCGGCGAGGACATCCCCCTGCCGGGCCGGATCGTGGCGGTGGCCGACGTCTTCGACGTCCTGACCCAGGTCCGGCCCTACCGCCCCGCCTGGCCCCGGCACAAGGCGATCGGGGAGGTCCTGGCCCAGAGCGGGCACCAGTTCGACCCCAGGGTGGTGGGCGCCTTCCTGGGGGTCGCCAACGCCCGCTGAGCGCGGCCCGGCGGGGGCCCGATAATCTGCCCATGGCGCGGCTGATGTGGTGCTGGAAGTGCGGCTTCCGGCAGCCCGACACGGAGATCACCTGCCCCCGCTGCGGCGCCGCCAACGCCCCCGGGCAGAGCTGCGCCACGCCGCCCACCGTCCCCAGCCCCCGGGCCCGCGAGCTGGAGGCCGAGTACACCCGCACCCACCAGCGCGGCCGCCACGTCCCCGGCGCGGTCTCCCTGGGCGTGGTCCTGGTGGGCTTCGTGCTCCTGGGGCTGCTCTACACCGCGATCTTCGGCCACTGACCGACGGACCACCACCGCCCGAGAGGCGGAGGCGGGCCTTGACCGGCTCCGACCGTCAGGCCAGGACCAGGCGGTAGCCCAGCTCGGCTTCGGCGGAGAAGCTGTCGGCGGAGGGGTCGGGCAGGGCGTCGATCGTGAGGTGCAGCTCGACGCCGGCCCAGAGCGCGTTGTCGACCCAGACCGGGACGCCGTCGACCTCCGCCACCTGGCGGTGGTTGGCCGGCGGCGGGTAGTTCTCGAAGAGGAAGGGCGAGCCGCCGTCGCAGCAGCCCGAGCCGAGCACCATGGTCAGCGGGCCCCGGGCGGCGCGGACCTGGTCCAGCAGGGCCCGCGCGCGGTCGGTCAGGGCCACGGTGTCGGCGGTCGGCTCAGGCATTGCGGTCGGGGTCCGGACGAGCCTCCCGCCGGCGGGAGCCGCTCACGGCAGCAGCGTGTCCCACACGAAGTGCGACTCGCGGCGGTTGTCCATGGCGACGTGGATGTGCTTGGTGGTGCTGTACTCCAGCAGCCCGGTTTTGCCCAGCTCGCGGCCCACGCCCGACTGCTTGTAGCCGCCGAAGGGCGACTTGTCGTTGAGCAGGTGGTAGTCGTTGATCCAGACCGTGCCGGTGCGGATGGCCTTGGCCACGTTGATGGCCTCGGGGATGTCGCGCGACCACACGCCCCCGGCCAGGCCGTAGATCGAGTCGTTGGCGATGCGGATCGCCTCCGGCACGTCCTTGTAGGTGATCACCGACAGGACGGGGCCGAAGATCTCCTCCTGGGCGATCCGCATGTCGTTGCGGACGCCGTCGAAGATGGTGGGCTCGAAGTAGTAGCCGCGGTCCAAGCCGGCCGCCCGCCGGCCGCCGGTGACCAGCTTGGCGCCGTCGGCCTTGCCGATCTCGACGTACTTCTCGACGGTGGCGCGCTGGGCCTCGGAGACCAGCGGCCCCATGCCCGAGTCCATGTCCAGGGCGTCGCCGACCACGATCTCGCGGGTGCGGGCGACCAGGCGCTCGACGATCTCGTCGTGGAGGCTCTCGGGGACCAGCAGGCGGGTGCCCGACTCGCAGATCTGGCCCTGGTGCCAGAAGGTGGCGATCAGGGAACCGTCAATGGCGAGGTCGAGGT
>DASZGP010000116.1:0-4238 GCA_035938695.1 Candidatus Dormiibacterota bacterium
TCCCGTCGTCCATGCGGACCGGGAAGTTGACCGTCAGCTCCCGCTGCGGCACCCGCAGGATGGCGCGCATCCGGGGGTCGAGGCCCATCGCCTCCGCGGCTTCGTCGAACTGCTGCTGGGCGACCTCGAAGGCGTTGAGGGTTTCCACGTGCGAGCCCTACTGTACGGCGCGCGCCGGGCATTGCGAAACTCGGGCCGGCAAAGTCGCTGGCCGCCGGGCGGGCGGGAGATAATGGCCTGCGAAGATGCCGTCCAGCCCGCGATGACGCTGCTCAAGATCTCCCCCTCGGGCCAGGTCTACGACGTCGACCTCCCCGAGGTGCGCCTGACCCCCGACCAGGGCGGCGGCTTCTACCTCCACGGCCGCGGCCACTTCCTCTTCTTCGCCGACATCGACGCGGCCAGGGAGAAGAAGAAGGAGCTGGAGTTCCGGGGCGCGTTCTAGGGGCCCGGCGGTGCGCAGCATCGAGGTCACGGTCACGATCGCGGCCGGCGCGCGGACCTGCTTCGACTTCCTCGCCGACCCGGCCAACGTCACCCGCTACATGAGCGGGATCACGAGCTACGAGCCCGCCGGCGTGCGGACTGAGGGCCGGGGGGCGCGCTTCCGCTCCGTCGCGGAGATCGCCGGCCGGCGCTTCCCGGCGGTCCTGGAGATCACCGAGTGGGTCGACGGCGAGCGGATCGTGGCCACCGCCGTGGAGGGCGTCAGGACCCAGGGCAGCTGGACCCTGGAGGAGTTCGACGACGGGACCACCGACGTCACCCTGCTCCACGAGTACGAGCTGCCGGGCGCCTTCCGGCTGCTCCCCAGCGGCCCCGTCAACGCCGGCATCAGGCGCGAGCTGGAGCGTTCCCTCGACCGGCTCAAGAAGCTGATCGAGGCCGTTTGACTTTCGCCTTCCGGCAAACGTATTCTGCCAAAGGTGACCGGACCGTCAGTTTCTTGACGCCGGGGGCCGGTCGCTTCGAGATGGCGGGTTGCAGGCCGCCGCCGGCGTGAAAACAGGAGGATCCGCGATGCCCACCGCTCAGGAAGTGTTCACCGAGATGAACACCCGTCTCCAGACCAACCCCGAGAAGGTCAAGGGGATGAACGCCACCTACCAGTTCGACCTCACCGGCGACGAGGCCACCCAGAAGCACCTGGTCCTCAACGGCGAGACCGGCGAGGTCCACGACGGCGTGGCCGAGAGCCCCAACATCACCATCACCATGGCCGCCACCGACTTCGTCGACCTGGCCACCGGCAAGCTCGACGGGACCATGGCGTTCATGAGCGGCAAGCTCAAGATCAAGGGCGACATGGGGCTGGCGATGAAGCTCCAGAACGTCCTGCGCTAGCCGGCCGGTCGGGAACGGGGCGGCCCTCGCGGCCGCCCCTTCATTTTTTGCTCAGGGAGAGGCATGGCTGAGGTCGAGGCCCTGGTCGGGCAGGCGCTGCCCGACGTCGAGGTCGTGGTGGAGCCCGCCGCGGTGGCGGCCTACCTGGCCGCCGTCGGGGACGGCAACCCGGCCTACGCGCCGGCCGCCGGCGCCGCCGCGATCGCGCCGCCGACCTTCGCCGCGGTTTACGCCCTGGCGCCGCCCGGGCGCCCCGCCAGCGGCTGGGGCATCGCGCCGCAGCGCCTGGTCCACGGCGAGCAGAGCTTCGAGTGGACCCGCCCGGTGCGGGTCGGCGAGCGCCTGACCACCAGCACCCGAGTGGCGGACGTCTACAGCAAGCGCAGCCTGCGGTTCATGGTGGTCGAGGCGACCAGTCGGGACGAGGCGGGGGAGACCGTCTGTATCTCCCGGGCCACCATCCTGGTCCTGCCCGACCCGGAGGCCGAGGCGTGAGCGCGACCAGCGCCGGCCCGGCGGCCATGGCCGAGGGCGCCGAGATGCCCGAGCTCTCGGTCACCCTGACCCGCGAGCAGATCAAGGCCTACGCCGACGCCTCCGGCGACCAGAACCCGATCCACCAGGACGACGGGATCGCCCGCATGGTCGGCCTGCCCGGGGTCATAGCCCACGGGATGCTGGACTTCGGCATCCTCTCCCGGGCCATCACCGACTGGATCGGCGACCCCGCCCGGCTGCGCTCGCTGGCCGTGCGCTTCAGTGCCATGGTCCAGCCCGGCGACACCGTCACCTGCAAGGGCCGCGTGGCCGCCGTCGACGGCGGCGCGGCCACGCTCGACGTCTGGATGGAGAACCAGCGCGGCGAGCGCGTCCTCAACCACGGCCAGGCCGTGGTCTCCCTGACCTAGCCCAACACCCAGAACCAAGTGGAGGAACCCATGGCTTTTTGCGACCTGACCGGCAAGGTGGCCCTGGTCACCGGCGGCTCCCGCGGCCTCGGCCGCCAGGACTGCCTCTCGCTGGCCCGCGCCGGCGCCGACGTGGTGGTCACCGACATCCTCATCGAGTCCGACCCCGAGCTGGAGAAGACGGCCCAGGAGTCGATGTCGGCGCTGGCCAACGTGATGCAGCAGACCGGCGCCATCTACACCGAGAAGACGGTCGGCGAGATCAAGGCCATGGGCCGGCGCTCGGCCGCCTACAAGATGGACGTGACCAACCGCGAGCAGGTCACCGAGGTGGTCGACAAGATCGCCGCCGAGTTCGGCCGCATCGACATCTGCATCAACAACGCCGCCACCCTGGACCACGTCGCGCCGCTGGAGCGCCAGATCGACCAGCTCTGGGACCGCGACCTCAAGGTCAACCTCAGCGGCGCCTACAACGTCAGCAAGGCGGTCTTCCCCCACATGAAGGCCGGCGGCTCCGGGCGCTTCGTCTTCATGGCCTCGGTGGCGGGCACCCTGGGTGGCTTCGGCCAGGCCAGCTACTCCACAACCAAGGCCGGGGTGATCGGCCTGGGCAAGACCATCGCCCTGGAGGGCGGCAAGTACGGCATCACCTCCAACATCATCGCCCCGGGGGTGATCGGCACCGAGGCCTTCCAGATGGGCAACCCGGAGATGAACGAGCGCATCGTCAAGCGCACCGTCTTCCGCAAGCCCGGCGAGCCTGAGGACATCAGCAACCTGATCGTCTACCTCTGCTCCGACGAGGCGCGCTACATCACCGGCCAGGTGATCCACGTGGCCGGCGGCATCGACCTCTTCACCTTCTAGCCGCGCCCACGGCGGGGTCGCCTTTGGCTTACCCTGAGGGGGCCGTGGCGATCCCGCCGACCACCACCTCCGAGGCGCTCTCCGAGGCCGATCGCGCCCTCTGGGAGGCCGCCCGGGGGATGACCGCGCGGGCCTACGCCCCGTACTCCAAGTTCCGCGTGGGGGCGGCGCTGCGGACCGTCGCGGGGGGGTTCTTCACGGGCTGCAACGTGGAGAACGGCAGCTACGCGATGACCCTCTGCGCCGAACGCAACGCGGTCTTCGGCGCGGTCGCCGCGGAGGGGCCGGGGATGCGGGTGGAGACCATCGCGATCTACGCCGACGCCGAGGTGGTCAGCCCCTGCGGGGCCTGCCGCCAGGTGCTCGCGGAGCTGGGCCCGGGGTCCCGGGTGATCTTCCCGATGCGGGGACTTATCGCCGCCACCACGATCGAGCTCCTCCAGCCGGTGCCGTTCGAGTTGGAGCGGGCGGAGCACTGAAAGAACGACCAGCCAGAGGAGGGCCAGGCTATGATCACCAGCTTCCTGCGGGGCGCCTGCCAGGCCAGCGCCGCGATCTCGATCTCCACGATCTTCGGCTGGGATGGCGAGGACCGGCTGCTCCAGCGCTACATCGCGATCTGGACCCTGGCGCTGGCGGGGTTCGTGGCCGCGCTGTACCTGACCGGGCTGCCCGGCTGGGTCTTCGTGGTCCTGGCCGGGCTGGCCCTCTACCGGCTCCAGGACCTGGTCTTCGCCTCGCTCGACGACGCCCTCCAGCTGACGCCCCGCGACAACCAGTTCAACGTGCTGCCCCACGGCTTCGCGGTGCAGGTCGGGCTGGTCAACATCGTCCAGATCGTCCTGATCTTCGCCCTCTGCCTCAAGGTCTTCGCGGCCAACGACTTCGACGCCGCGGCCAACCACCTGACGACGCCCTTCGACTACCTCTACCTGAGCTGGATGGTGCTGCTGCCCCCCGGCAGCGGCTACAACGCCAGCACCTGGGTGGGGCGGGCGCTGTCGATGCTGGAGTCCGGCGTGGGCCTGCTGGTCGTGGTCCTGGCGCTCAGCTCCTTCCTGTCGCGGGTCGGCGGCGGGACGCCCGGCGGGGCCGCGGCCCCCGGGGGCGACGCTC
>DASZGP010000117.1:0-7014 GCA_035938695.1 Candidatus Dormiibacterota bacterium
CGTGGGCAGCACCGGCGCGGTGAACAGCGGGCTGTGGGCCAGCGCGGCCAGGGCCGAGGCCGAGCCGCTCCGGGCCGCCCGGCCGGAGAAGCTGTAGGCCGGGTTGAGGGTCAGGTTGGCGACGTTGATCCCGCCGGCGAAGGCCAGGCCGAGGACCGTCAGCACCTCCTTGCCCCGGTTCGGCGGCACGAAGCGGACCACCACCAGCGCCAGCAGCGAGACCACCACCGAGATCAGCATCGGCAGCGTGGCCAGCACCAGCACCGTCAGGGGGATGGCCAGCGGCTGGCCCACGGCCAAGCCCAGGCCCGCGATCAGCGGCCCGAAGAGCAGCAGCGCGAGGACCAGCAGCCCGGCCGTCCGGCTCCAGATCCGGGCTCCCAGCACGCTGGAGATCCGCCAGGGGGCCACCAGGAGCAGCTCCAGGTCGCGATTGACGAGCATCGAGGAGAGGGTGAAGGTGAAGCTGCCGTAGAGCAGCAGCACGCCGTAGACGAAGAAGCCCACCCCGAGCAGGCCGAGGATGCCGCCGGTGAGCTGTTCGGAGCCGGCGTAGTGGGCGCTGGCGATCGCGCCAGCGACCTCCGGCAGCCAGGCGAAGAAGGCCAGCGCCAGGGCGGCGACGACGGCCAGGAACAGGTTGAGCGCGCGGCGGTTGGGGGTGGCGTGCCGCCAGCTCCGGTTGAGCAGCGCTCTGACCCGGACCGCCAGGGTCAGCCGGGCCAGGTCGATCGCCTCGCCGACCTCGGCGAGGACGGCCATCAGCGCTCCAGCTCGGCGAGCAGCGGGCCGATGTCCTCCCCCGCCTCGCTCCCCGTCAGCTCCAGGAAGACGTGCTCCAGGGACTCGCTGCCGCCGTCGCGGTGGAGGATCTCGGCGACCGGGCCGGCGGTCACCAGCCGGCCCTGGTTGATGATCCCGATGTGGCTGCACATCCGCTCGGCGATCTCCAGGATGTGGGTCGAGACGAACACCGTGCGCCCGTCGCGGCAGAGGTCGAGGAGGATGTCCTTCATCAGCCGGGCGCTGCGGGGGTCGAGGCCGACGGTCGGCTCGTCGAGGAAGATCACCTGCGGCTCGTGCAGCAGCGCCGCCGCCAGCGAGACCTTCTGGCGCATCCCCCGGGAGTAGGCCGAGAGCAGCTCGTCGGCCCGGGGGGTGAGCTCGAAGAGGCCGAGCAGGGTGGCGATGCGGCGGTTGCGGGTGGGCCGGTCCAGGTGGTAGAGGTCGCCGGAGAACTCCAGGAACTCGCGCGCGGTCAGCTTGTCGTAGAGGGTCGCGGAGTCGGGCACGTAGCCGATCGCCGCCTTGGCCGCCTCGGGCTCGGTGACCACGTCGTGGCCGGTGACGGCGGCGCGTCCCGAGGTCGGGCGGAGCAGGCCGACCAGCATCTTGATGGTGGTCGTCTTGCCGGCGCCGTTGGGGCCCAGGAAGCCGAAGAGCTGGCCCCGCCCGATCTCCAGGCTGAGGCCGTCCACGGCCACGAACGGGCCGTAGCGCTTGGTCAGGGCTTGGATCGAGACCACACCGGAAGGATATGGGGCGGGCTCCAGGCAGCCTTCATGTCCCTCTCATGGGGGTCTGTTAGTCTTGCGCCCAATGTCAGCTCCCCTCCGCCGCCGGCGGCGGAACGTGGTGAGCGCCATCCCTCTCAGGCATCCCGGCCGCTGGCTCGCAGCCACGGCCCTGGCGCTCGTCCTCGCCGTCGGCCTCTACACCGGGTTCCGAATCTGGGGCGCCATCCACAAGCTGGACCCCAACGCCAACCTGGGCTCGATCGTCGGCCTCGCCGGCAATCAGGACAACCAGCCGGGCACCCTGGCCTACAAGATCAAGCACGGCCAGCGGGTCAACGTGCTGCTGCTGGGCTACGGTGGCGCGGGGCACGACGGCGCCTACCTCACGGACTCGATCATGGTGGTCAGCATCCAGGGGGCCAGCCGGGTCGCCCTGACCTCGATCCCCCGGGACACCTACGTCAACCTCAGCCGCGCCTTCCTGGGCAACGTGACCTACGAGAACAAGATCAACGTGGCCTACGAGATACCGCTGATCAACGGCGCCCTGGGCAAGGTCAAGCCGGAGTACGACCAGGGCTTCGGGGGCGCCGGCCGGCTGGCCAGCCAGGTCATCGGCGACTACCTCGGCCAGCCCATCGACTACTGGGCCGGGGTGGACTTCACGGCCTTCAAGAAGGTGGTCGACGCGGTCGGCGGGGTCGACGTGGTCAATCCCTACACGCTCGACGACGACCAGTACCCGCTCGGCGAGACCAACGGCTACATGCACATCCACTTCAACCAGGGGCCGCTCCACCTCAACGGCGACCAGGCCTTGATCTACGTCCGCGAGCGCCACGCCGACAACGACTTCGGCCGCTCCCGGCGGCAGCAGCAGGTGCTGGCGGCGGTCAAGGAGAAGGCCCTCAGCGTGGGCGCCATCCCCAAGCTCTTCACCCTCCTCGACGCCCTCCAGGACAACGTCAAGACCAACATGGCGATCGGCGACCTGCGCACCTTCACCCAGTTCGCCAACAAGATCGACACCACCGGCGCCCACCACGTCTCGATCGACAACACCAACTTCCAGTACGACACCTACAGCGACGCCGGGGCCTACATCCTGCTGCCCCGCGACCACACCCTGGCCTCGCTGCACCAGTTCGTCGCCAACGAGCTGCCCGATCCGGCGGTGCTCAGGGAGAACGCCAAGCTCCAGTTCGGCAGCAGCCTGGCCCAGGCCTCCCAGGGCCAGAGCCTGGCCGCCATCAGCAGCGCCCTGATGCGGATGGCCGGCTTCGCGGTGACGGCGCCGGACACCGTCTCCCCGGCCCCCGCGACGACCACCATCCACGACTACTCCGGCGGCCGCGACGCCAAGACCCTGGCCTGGCTGGCGGCGTACTACAACGGCACCGTGGTGACCGAGACGCCGCGCCCGGCGGCCAGCGCCGCGCCCAGCCCGCCGCCCTCGCCCAGCCCTTCGACCGGCGCCATCCCGGGCGGCGCGCCGCCCACCGCCGAGGGCCCGGCGGACATCGTGGTGGTGCTCGGCACCGACTACTCCAACCGCTTCAACGACGCCGGCGCCCCGCGGCCGGTATACGTCCCGCCGCCGCCGACCGCGCGGCCCCGGCCGACCCCCAGCGCCGCCGCGCCTTCGCCCTCGCCCTCACAGGAGACCGCGCCGAGCCCCAGCCCCACGCCGCTGCCGCTGCCGTCGCCGACCTGCAGCGTCATCCACCGGTGCCCCACCCCTTCGCCGCGGGCCACGCCCAGCCCCACCCCCACCTAGGCGGACGCACCGGCTCGCGGCACGCGGTCCGGCGATAATCCCCGGGTGGAGTTGACGGACCGGCTGCTGGCCGGCGACATGCGCGCCCTGGCCCGGCTGATCAGCCTGGTCGAGCGCGACGACCCCGAGGTGCCGGCGCTGCTCTCGGAGCTCCAGCCGCGCACCGGCCACAGCTACCTGATCGGGGTCACCGGCCCACCCGGCAGCGGCAAGTCGACCCTGGTCGACACCCTGATCGAGGTCGTCCGCCGGGCCGGCAAGACCGTCGGGGTGGTGGCGGTCGATCCCAACAGCCCCTTCACCGGCGGCGCCGTGCTGGGCGACCGGGTGCGGATGCAGCGCCACGCCATGGACCCCGGCGTCTACGTCCGCAGCATGGGCGCCCGCGGGCACCTCGGCGGGCTGTCCGGGGCCACCCGCCACGTGGCCAAGATCCTCGACGCCTACGGCCGCGACTACATCGTGGTGGAGACGGTCGGGGTGGGGCAGTCGGAGCTCGAGGTCTCGGGGCTCTGCGACTCCACCGTGGTGGTCGTCAACCCCAGCCAGGGCGACGAGATCCAGGCCATCAAGGCCGGCATCCTGGAGATCGCTGACCTCTTCGTGGTCAACAAGGCCGACCTCCCCGGCGCCGACCGGGCGGTGCGCCAGCTCCAGGCGACCTATCCCGACGACATGCGGGAGGGCGACTGGCTGCCCCCGATCCTCAAGACCGTGGCCGCCAAGGGGGAGGGCGTGGAGGCGGTGCTGGCGGAGATCGAGCGGCACCGGGCCCACGTGCTGGCCACCGGGCTGCTGGAGGAGAAGCGCCGCCGGCGGCTGCGCGACGAGGTGCTGGACATGGTGGCGGAGCGGGCCCGGCGCCGCGCCGAGCGGGCCCTGTCCAACGGCTCCGCGCTGGGCCGGGAGCTGGCCGAGACGCCGCTGCGCGACCTCGACCCGTACGCCATCGCCAGGGAGTTGATGGAGATCAGGCAATGAGCGTGGACATCGCCCGCCTGGGCGTGGTCGGCGGCGGCCTGATGGGCTCCGGCATCGCCGAGGTGGCGGCCCGCGCCGGGCTGCCCACGGTCATCCGCGAGCCCGAGCAGGACTGGCTCGACCGCACCCGCGAGCGCATCCTCCGCTCCCTCGACTCCGGCGTCGCCCGCGGCAAGCTGACCCAGGATGACCGCGACGCCGCCTTCGGCCGCCTGAGCTTCACCGTCTCCATCGAGGACCTGGGCGACTGCGACGTGGTGGTCGAGGCGGTGCCGGAGAAGATCGAGCTCAAGCGCGACGTCTTCACCCAGCTGGACCAGGTCTGCAAGCCTGGCGCCATCCTGGCCTCCAACACCTCCTCGATCCCCATCGCCGAGCTGGCCAGCGCCACCGCGCGCCCGGAGCAGGTGGTCGGCCTGCACTTCTTCTCGCCGGTCCCGGTGATGCGCCTGCTGGAGCTGGTCCGGGCGCTGCGCACCAGCGACGAGACGGTCGAGACCGGCCGCCTCCTGGGCGAGCGCCTGGGCAAGGAGGTGATCCTGACCAAGGACCGCGCCGGCTTCATCGTCAACATGCTGCTGATCCCCTACCTGGTCGCCGCGGTGCGGATGTACGAGGAGGGCTTCGCCAGCCGGGAGGACATCGACACTGGCATGCGCCTCGGCTGCGCCCACCCCATGGGCCCGCTGCAGCTCGCCGACTTCATCGGCCTGGACGTCACCTACGAGGTCTGCAACTCGCTCTTCGAGGAGTTCAAGGACCCCGCCTACGCCCCGCCGCCGCTGCTCAAGCGGATGCTGGCCGCGGGGATGATGGGCCGCAAGTCGGGCCAGGGTTTCTACACCTACGGCTAGGGCGACCCGCCTCAGCCCTGGGGCGGCGCGCCCGGTTCCCTGACCCGCCGGCCGCGGCGGCGGCGGATGACGTGGCGGACGAACAGCGCGTACTCCCGGGGCACGGCGTGGAACAGCGGCGCGCCGGCGAACCCCACCACCAGGACGGCGGCGAAGAGCATCAGGGCGATCACGTTCTTGCGCCCCTCGCGGGTCCAGTAGGTGTCCTTGAGCTCCAGCCAGAGGGTGAACTCGTCGAGGGTCAGCGCCGCGCCGAAGCCGTAGAGCATGGCGGTGAGCCGCGAGGCCCAGTCGGAGGCGGGGTTGCGGGTGCCGAACTGGTCGAGCCACAGGAACCCGACCAGCAGCAGCGCCAGGATGCCCCAGACCAGGTGGTGGACGTGGGTGCCGCCCACCGAGACGTTGCCGAAGGGGCCCAGGTGGAGGCGGATGCTGAGGGTCAGCGCACGAATCCCCAGCGCGGTGAGGACGAAGGCCGTGGCCGCCAGGAAGACGCGCTCCCGCCGCGGCCGCCGCGCCATCTGGTGCAGGTAGTGGTGGAAGAAGCCGCGCAGGCCGAGGTGCCGCGGCGCCTCGACGGCGACGGCCGCGACGGTGCGCTCCAGGTCCTCGACGGGCTTGGGCGGTGGCGGTCTGCGCCGGCTGCGTCCAGTGGCCACGGAGGGAACGTAGCACCGCGCACGGTCGCGGTCGGACCCGGCGCGCGACGGCGGCGGCCGGGACGGTCGCGCTTGGCAGGCGGTTGGTGCCCAACCCCGGGCGATATGATCGGCGTGATGGCCAAGGTGATCGAGCCCCGGACCGCGGGCCACGAGCGCGAGGCGGGTCCGGCGGCCGCGCCTGGCGACCGGGCTTCCCGCCCCGGCCCGCCGGGACGCGACGCCTGGGAGCGGCGCTACGGCGCCGGGGGGCGCAAGCGCCAGAGCACCGGCGAGACGCTGTCCAACATCCCGCTGGAGCCGCTCTACGACCCGTCGTCGCTGCCCGCCGGGCACTTCGCCGAGAAGCAGGGCTACCCGGGCGCGTTCCCCTACACCCGGGGCGTCTACGACTCGATGTACCGCGACAAGCTCTGGACCATGCGCCAGTTCGCCGGCTTCGGCTCGGCGGAGGACACCAACGCCCGCTACAAGTACATCCTGGCCCAGGGCGGGTCGGGGCTCTCGGTGGCCTTCGACATGCCGACCCTGATGGGCCGCGACTCCGACGACGAGCACGCCACCGGCGAGGTCGGCCGGTGCGGCGTGGCGATCGACTCGCTGCGCGACATGGAGACCCTCTTCGACGGCATCGACGTCGGCGGCGTCACCACCTCGATGACCATCAACTCGCCGGCGCCGATCCTCTTCGCCATGTACCTGGCGGTGGCGGAGAAGCAGGGGGTACCGCGCGAGCGGCTGGGCGGCACGATCCAGAACGACATCCTCAAGGAGTACATCGCCCAGAAGGAGTACCTCTACCCGCCGGCGCCGTCGATGCGGCTCAACGTCGACGTCATCGAGTACGCCACCGAGAACGTGCCCCGCTGGCACCCGGTGTCGATCAGCGGCTACCACATCCGGGAGGCCGGCTCGGACGCCGTGCAGGAGCTGGCCTTCACCCTCGCCGACGGCTTCGAGTACGTCCGCGCCACGGTCGAGCGCGGGCTCCACGTCGACGCCTTCGCGCCCCGGCTGAGCTTCTTCTTCGACAGCCACATCGACTTCTTCGAGGAGATCGCCAAGTTCCGCGCCGCCCGCCGGATCTGGGCCCGGGTGATGCGCGAGCGCTTCGGGGCCCAGAACGAGCGCTCCCTGCTGATGCGCTTTCACACCCAGACCGCGGGGGTCTCGCTGACCGCCCAGCAGCCGCTGAACAACGTCACCCGCACCGCCATCGAGGCCCT
>DASZGP010000118.1:0-4062 GCA_035938695.1 Candidatus Dormiibacterota bacterium
CGGGCGCTGGCCGAGCCCCGGCCGGCGGGCTGGCGCGAGGACCTTGAGCGTCGCGCCGCCGCGGCCACGCCGCGCGATTTCCGGGCCGCGATCCTGGCCGGCCCGGAGCCGGCGCTGATCGCCGAGTGCAAGCGGACCTCCCCGGTCCGCGGCCGCCTGGAGGAGGCCTACGACGTGGCCCGCCGGGCCCGGGCCTACGCCGCCGGCGGGGCATCGGCGCTGTCGATCCTGACCAACGCCGACTTCGAGGGCTCGCTGGCCGACCTCGAGACCGCCCGCGCGGCGGTCGACGTGCCGCTGCTGCGCAAGGACTTCGTCCTCGACCCGGTGCAGCTGCTGGAGGCCCGGGCCGGCGGCGCGGACATGGTGCTCCTGATCGTCCGCATCCTCGACGCCGGGACGCTGCGAGCGCTCTGCGCCGAAGCCCACCGGATCGGGCTGCAGGTCCTGATCGAGATCCACGCCGAGGCCGAGCTGGAGCCCGCGCTGGCCGCCGGGCCCGACCTGCTGGGGGTCAACCACCGGGACCTGGCGACGTTCGAGGTCGAGCCCACGCTCCTGGGCCGGATCGCGCCGCGGCTTCCCCCCGGCCTGCCGATGGTCGCCGAGTCCGGCCTGCGCGGCGGGGCCGACGTGCTCGCCGCCCACGCCGCCGGCGCCCGCGCGGTGCTGGTGGGGGAGACGCTGATGCGGGCCGCCGACCCGGAGGCGATGGTCAGGCAGCTGCTGGGCGGCTGACTCCGGGCCAAACGCCCGTTTGTAGACAGAAGCCCGCCCCCCGCCGTCTCTATCGCATGGGATGCGAGAAGGGCGGGATGTGGACCCGGGGCGCCGCTGGGCCTTGTTGACCTCACCCCGGACCATCGCGATCCTGGCGGCGATGGCGATGGTCGCCACCGTCGGCCTGGACCTGCTGGGCCACCCGGCCCATCCGCCGGGCGCCGCCCGCCGGGAGGGCGGGGTCAGCGCGGCGGCCAGCGCCGGCGGCACCAGCCCGCTCCCCACCGCACGAGGTTTGTCGATCCGCTAGGGCGACCGGATGGGCCGCTCGGGCCATCCGGCGCGATCGTGGCCCCCCACCCCGGGCGGCGTTAGAGTTTGCAGGGTGAGAGGGCCCGGCTCAGCCTCCAGCACGCCCGACCGCACCCTGCTCGCGGGGTGCCCGGTCGGATTGCCCGGGCTGATGCCCACCGGGGCGACGCGATGCGGGTGCACGCGATGGGGATGCGCGCGGTGCGGGTGAAGGTCTGCGGGATCACCGACCCGGCCAGCGGCATCGCCGCCGCCGAGGCCGGTGCCGACGTGCTGGGGTTCATCATGGCTCCGGGCAGCCCGCGCAGCCTGACCGTGGAGCGGGCCCGGGCGATCGCGCGGGAGATGCCGGGTTACGTCGACCTGGTCGGGGTCTTCGTCGACGCGCCGGTGCTGGAGGTCGTCGCCGTCGCCGCCGAGGTCGGCCTGACGGCGGTGCAACTGCACGGCTCGGAGCGCTGGGCGGACTACGAGGCCGTCGCGATGCCGGTGGTGCGGGCGGTGCGGATCGCCTCGCCGGCCGACGCCGTGGCCGTCGACTGGCCGCCCAACGGGCTGCTGATGGCCGACTCCCACGACCCGGCCGTCCAGGGGGGCAGCGGCAGGACCTTCCCCTGGGCCTGGGTCGCCGACCTCGGGCTGCGCTACCGGCTGATCGTCAGCGGCGGGCTCTCGGCCAGCAATGTCGGTGCCGCCGTGCGCGCCCTCAAGCCCTGGGGCGTTGACGCCAGCAGCCGCCTGGAGTCGTCGCCGGGGGTCAAGGACCCGGCCAAGGTGCGGGCCTACATCGAGGCGGCGCGGCGGGCCGAGGAGGAGGTCTGTGGCGTCGCCTGAGGCCACCGGGGAGCGCCCCGGCCGCTTCGGCGCCTTCGGCGGGCAGTACGTCCCGGAGACCCTGATGCCGGCCCTGGAGGAGCTCGAAGCGGCCTGGCGGGCGGCCGGCGCGGACCCCGGCTTCACCGCCGAGCTGGCCTCGCTGGGTCGCGACTACGGCGGCCGGCCCACGCCGATCTACCACGCCGAGCGCCTTTCCGAGCTGGCCCGGGCGGAGGTCTGGCTGAAGCGCGAGGACCTGCTCCACACCGGGGCCCACAAGCTCAACAACGCTCTCGGCCAGGTCGTCCTGGCCCGCCGGATGGGCAAGACCCGGATCATCGCCGAGACCGGCGCGGGGCAGCACGGCGTCGCCACGGCCACGGTCTGCGCGCGCTTCGGGATGGGCTGCGTGGTCTACATGGGCACCGAGGACATGCGCCGCCAGGCGCTCAACGTCTACAAGATGCGGCTGCTGGGCGCCGAGGTGGCGCCGGTGGAGACGGGCTCGCGCACCCTCAAGGACGCCACCAACGAGGCCATCCGGGACTGGGTCACCAACGTCCGCGACACCCACTACGTGATCGGCTCGGCGGTCGGCCCGCACCCCTACCCGACGATGGTCCGCGACCTCCAGGCGGTCATCGGCCAGGAGGCGCGGGCGCAGTTCCTGGAGCGCCAGGGGCGCCTGCCGGGCACGGTCCTGGCCTGCGTCGGCGGGGGCAGCAACGCGATCGGCATGTTCCACGCCTTCATCCCCGACGCCGAGGTGGCGCTGGTCGGGGTCGAGGCGGCGGGGGAGGGGGTCGACAGCGGCCGGCACGCGGCGTCGATCGGCGGCGGCACTCCGGGAGTGCTCCACGGCTCCTACAGCTACCTGCTCCAGGACCGCGACGGTCAGATCGCCGCCACCCACTCGATCAGCGCGGGGCTGGACTACCCCGGTGTCGGCCCCGAGCACAGCCTGCTGGCCCAGACCGGGCGGGCCAGCTACGTTTCGGTCACCGACGCCGAGGCGCTGGAGGCGTTCCACCTGACCTGCCGCCTGGAGGGCATCATCCCGGCGCTGGAGAGCAGCCACGCGATCGCCCGGGCCGTCGCCGGCGGGCTCCACCCCACGAATCAGGATTCGCGGGGGCCCCGGCTGGTCGGACCGCTGCTGGTCTGCCTCTCCGGGCGCGGTGACAAGGACATCGGCACCGTCCAGGAGGCGAGCGAGGCCTGATGCCGGACGCCCCATGAGCCGGCTCGCGGCAACCTTCGACCGCCTCCGCGCCGAGGAACGGCTCGGCTTCTGCGCCTACCTCACCGTCGGCTACCCCCACCAGCACGACACCCCGGCGATGGTCGAGGCGGTGGTCGCGGCGGGGGCCGACGTGATCGAGCTCGGCCTGCCCTTCTCCGACCCCCTGGCCGAGGGCCGCACCGTCCAGCGCACCAGCCAGCGGGCGCTGGAGAACGGCGTCACCACCGCCTTCTGCCTGGAGACGGCGCGGCGCTGCCGCGAGCTGACCGGCGCGCCGCTGGTGCTGATGGGCTACGTCAATCCCATCCTGGCCTACGGCACCGCGCGCTTCTGCCAGGACGCGGCGGCCGCCGGCGCCGACGGGCTGATCGTGGTCGACCTGGCGTTGGAGGAGGCCGAGGACCTCCACGGGCACTGCCGCGAGCACGGCCTCGACCTGGTCTTCCTGGTCGCCCCGACCAGCACCGACCGGCGCATCGAGACCATCGCCCGCCTGGCCTCGGGCTTCCTCTACTGCGTCGCCGTCACCGGCGTCACCGGCAGCCGCGACCAACTCGGGGAGGACGTCGACGGCCTGCTGGAGCGGGTCCGGGCCCGGGTCGGCCTGCCCCTGGGGCTGGGCTTCGGCCTCTCCCGGCCCGAACACCTGGAGCGGCTGCGCGGCCGGGTCGACATGGCCATCGTCGGCAGCGCCCTGCTCGACGCGGTGACGGCAGCGGACCCCTCCGGCAGCGCCGCCGGATTCGTGCGCTGGATGCGGAGCGGGATCGCGCCGGCCCCCGGCGCGGCCGTGGCGGGATAGGGCATGGCGGTCAGGGGCATCCGGGGCGCGACCACCGTCGAGGTGGATGTCGCCGCCGAGATCGTGGAGGCCACCCGCGACCTGCTGGTGGCGCTGATCGAGGCCAACCAGATCCGTCCCGAGGACGTCGCCGGGGCCTGGTTCACGACCACCGCGGACATCGCCGCCG
>DASZGP010000119.1:0-3283 GCA_035938695.1 Candidatus Dormiibacterota bacterium
GCGATGCCGCCGAGCAGCGCCAGGACCGTCAGCTCGCCGGCCTGCGGTCGCCGCAACGAGGGCGCCGCCGCCCCGGCCAGCAGCGTCACCAGGCCGAGCAGGCCCACAGCGTAGGCCGAGAGCCGCCCCGAGGCGGCCCGCCGCCGCAGGGGCACGCCGGAAGCCGGCCGAGAGGGGCTGGCCGCCTCGTCGCCGGCACGCCACGAAGGCGGGGGGCGGCGGCCCGCGGTCAGCCGCTCGGGAGGCTCGTCGCCCGGGCCACGGTCCGTCACCGACTGATACCGGTGGCGGCGCGCCGTGCGGTCCTCACCAACTCGGGTCGCCCTCCGACGCCGGCCGGGCCCCGGCCCGCGCCGCCGTGAACCCTGGCCCGCCCAGCGGCGGGCGTGCCTAGTAGATGAAGCCGATCAGGGGGACCTGGCCGGGACAGATGTGCCGCTGGTCGACCATCCCGAATCCCCGATAGTTCATCTCCGAGACGGTCCAGCATGACCCGTCCACCGCTTCGACGTAGGCTACGTGACCCCAACCGCTCTCCCAGGTGACCATTATGGCGCCGACCCGCGGCGTGTGCCCGGTGGGATAACCGTAGGCCTGGGCGTTGGCGTACCAGGTGTGGGCATCGCCGGACCACGGCACCGAGCGGCGGCTGGCGACGTACCAGGTGCACCAGCCCCAGGGGAAGTGGTTGGCCCCGCCGCCGCTGTAGCGGTAGACGCTGAAGACCTGCGAGCCGGAGGCCCGGCGCGGGGTCGAGACGGCCGGCGCGGGGGCCACGGGCATCGCCGCGCCGATCCCGTTGGGGACCATCACCTGGATGCCGGGCTGGAGGTGGTCGGGATCGCGGAGGAGGTTGAACTCCACGATGTCGGCGGCGGCCACCCCGTACTTGGCGGCCAGGGTGGAGACCGTCTGCCCCGGGGCGACCGTGACCAGCACGCCGTTCACCGGAGGGATCAGGAGCTTCTGGTCGAGGGCCAGGGTGTCGAGGTCGGTGAGGTGGTTGGCCCAGCGCAGGGTGTCCAGGGTCAGCCCGAAGCGGGCGCTGATGGCGGAGAGCGTGTCGCCCTGCTGGACGCTGTAGGTCTCGACCGCCTTCTTGACCGGCGCGGGCGCGGGGACCACCGGCTTGAGGATGAAGCCGCGGTCCGCGCTGGCGGGGCGATCGGCGGCGAGGGAGGTGAGGACAGGGCCATGACCGAAGTCGTGCCCGATGCTGACGGCCGGCACCGCGATCGCGGCGACGAGCACCAGAGCGTGCGTCAGGTACCGGCTGGCAACGTGCAAGCTATCTCACACCTCGTGTGGTGGATACGGCCCCTCGAACGTGAGGGGCCCGGGCCGAGGGTTCCCGCCTTCTGGCCCGGCAGCAATCCAGGAGCCATCAACTCCGGATCGCCGCGAAGTATAGGGGTCGCCCGGAAGGGCCGTCAAAAGCGGCCCCGATGGTCACACGGCTGTCACATGGGGCCAGCGCCGAATTCTCATCCCGTTCCAATCCCGGGGTCGGATGCTGTTGGCGCTGATCCACAGCGTCACCCGCCCCCGTATCGAATGCTGAAGATGCCGCTCCAGGACACCATCCGGGCCATCCGCGAGGCCGACGCGGAGCGCCGCCGCCGGATCGCGGCGGCGGTGCGCGTGCGCCGTCCCGTCGACTTGGTCGACGCCATCCTGCGGGAGATGGAGGAGATCCACCTGCGGGGTGGGATCAAGGTGCCCCAGGCGATGATCCCCAGGGTCGAGCGGCTGCTCGCCGAGCTGCCCCCGGGCTGCCAGACCGAGTTCCCGCTGCGCACCACCATCACCCGGGTGATGGACAACCTCTACGACGTCCAGGACTGCCTGCTGAGCCGCAAGGACCGCGGCCGGGTGCGGCTGCGCGAGATCGACGAGGCCCTGGAGCCGGACCGCAGCCCGGCGGCCTAGGGGTAGATCCCGCGCACCGTGGTGGCCTGGGCCACCTTGTCCACCGCCAGGTTGTAGGCCGCCTGCCGCAGCGTGACGCCGTGGTCGGTGGCCACGCCCTGGACGGTGTCGTAAGCCCGGCGCATCAGGTTCTCCAGCCGGGTGTTGATGTCGGTCTCCTCCCAGAAGAAGGCCTGCAGGTCCTGGACCCACTCGAAGTAGGAGACCACCACGCCGCCGGCGTTGGCCAGGATGTCGGGCACCAGGGGGATGCCGCGATCGCGGAGGATGGCGTCGGCGTCGGGGGTGGTGGGGCCGTTGGCGCCCTCCACCACCAGCCGGCAGCGCATCCCCGGCGCGACGTCGCTGGTGATCTGGCCCTCCAGCGCGGCCGGCACCAGCACCGCGCACTCGGACTGGAGCAGCTCGCGGTTGGTGATCACCGTCCCGTGGGGGTAGCCGAGCAGGGTGCGGTGCTCGCCGACCCAGCGGTGGACGTCGGGGAGGTCGAAGCCGTCGGGGTTCCAGAGCGCGACGTTGACGTCGCTGAGGCCGACCACGGGGCAGCCGGCGCGGTTCAGCAGAGTGGCCGAGACCGACCCCACATTGCCGAAGCCCTGGACCGCGACGGTGGCGTCCTGGGGGGCGACCCCCATCCGCTCCAGGGCCTTGAGGGTCACCGTCATGACCCCCCGGCCGGTGGCTTCCATGCGTCCCTCGGAGCCGCCCACCGAGACCGGTTTGCCGGTGATCACCGCCGGCATCGAGTAGCCGCCGTGCATCGAGATGGTATCCATGAACCAGGCCATGGTCTGGGCGTTGGTGCCCACGTCGGGGGCCGGGATGTCGCTGTGGGGCCCGACCAGGATCGAGATCTCGGTGGCGAAACGGCGGGTCAGGTTCTCCTGCTCGCGCAGGCTGAGCCGGCCCGGGTCGACGATCACCCCGCCCTTGGCGCCGCCGAAGGGGATGCCCATCAGCGCGGTCTTCCAGCTCATCCACATGGCCAGGGCGCGGACCTCATCGAGGGTCACCCCGGGGTGGTAGCGGAGACCGCCCTTGGCCGGGCCGCGGGTGATGTTGTGCTGGACGCGGTACCCGCTGAAGACCTTGACCGTGCCGTTGTCGAAGGTGACGGGGAAGTTGACGGCCAGCTCCCGCTTCGGCACGCGGAGGACCTCGCGCATGGCGGGGTCCAGGCCCATCAGCTCCGCCGCCTCGTCAAACTGTGACTGCGCCACGGCGAACGGTGACAGCGTCATCGGCGTAATAATCGCGTACGGCATGGTCTCAGGGCTCAGGTTCCCGGATTGACGCTGCTGCGCATCTCCGCCTCGGGCCAGGTGTACGACGTCGACCATCCCGACCTCCGGAT
>DASZGP010000120.1:0-2744 GCA_035938695.1 Candidatus Dormiibacterota bacterium
CGCCGAGAAAGTCGTTCTCGGCCCGGCGGCAGAGACGGGCGACGTCCAGCGTGGCCATCTCCCGGCCCTCCAGGGTCAGCGCCGCCAGGGCCACCGCCACCGCGGTGGCCGCCGAGCTGCTCAGGCCGGCGCCGGCCGGGAGGTCGGAGGCGATCGCCAGCCGCAGCGACCGCCCGGGCGGTCGCCGGTCCCCGCCGCCCAGCTGGTCGATCACGCCCAGGGCAATGTCCGGCCAGGCGCCGGTGGGCCGCAGGGGGGCCCCGGCCCGGTGCCGCCCGAAGCCCTCGCTGGCCACCGCCACGGCGCCATCGGCGGCGCCGCCGCCGGGAGGCCCGACCCACGCCGCCACGCCCTGGTTCACCCCGGCGGCCACCGCCAGCCCCAGGTCGACCGCCGCGGGCAGGCAGACCCCGCCGGCGTAGTCCACGTGCTCCCCGATCAGGTTGATCCGGCCCGGGGCCAGCGCCAGCAGCGCCGGCTCGGCGCCGAACTCCGTGCGGAACAGCCGCCGGGCACGCTCCCCGACCGCCAGGCTCATCCCCCCGCCCGGCCGCCGGGCCCCACCCCGCGGTGGCTGGCCGGCAGGGCTGCCCACAGAGATCAGGCCAGCGGCTGCAGGCCGGGGCCGGGGACGAAGGGCAGCGGGCCGCTGGCCCCGGCGAAGGCCGCCACGCTGACCCGCCCGGCGATGGCCTCGGCGACGCCGTTGAAGACCTGGCCCAGGGCGGACTCCGGCGCCGACGCCATCAGCGGCACGCCGGGGCCGCCGCCGACCCGGACGGCGGCGTCCAGCGGCAGCTCGCCGAGGAAGGGAACGCCCAGCTTCTCGGCCAGCGTCTGCCCCCCGCCGTGGGCGAAGACCTCGGTACGCTCGCCGCAGTGGGGGCAGAGGAAGTAGCTCATGTTCTCCACCACCCCAAGCACCGCCACGCCCAGGGTCTTGAACATCGCGGCGGCCCGGGAGACGTCCTCCACCGCCACGTCCTGGGGGGTGGTCACCAGCACCGCGCCGGTGATCGGGATGGTCTGGACCAGGGTCAGGGGAGCGTCGCCGGTGCCGGGCGGGAGGTCGACCACCAGGTAGTCCAGCTCGCCCCAGTTGACGTCGTAGAGGAACTGCTTGAGGGTCCCGGCGATCATCGGACCACGCCAGATCAGGGGCTTGTCCTGGCCGATCAGGAAGCCGATCGACATCAGCTTGAGGCCGTGGCCCGTAAGCGGCACGATCTTGCCGTTCTCCTGGTAGGGCTGGCCCTCGACGCCGAACATGGTGGGGATGTTGGGGCCGTAGATGTCGGCGTCGACCAGCGCCACCGAGGCCCCGCTGCGGCGCAGCGCCAGGGCCAGGTTGGAGGCCACCGTCGACTTGCCCACGCCACCCTTGCCGCTGCCGACGGCGATCACGTTGCGGACCCCGGGGATGGGCTGCTTCTCGCCGACGCCGCGGAACTGCGCCACCTGGGCCCCGAACTCGATGTTGACGGCGCTGACCCCGGGGATGCGCTCCAGCAGCGCGGTCCGGACGCGGCGGCCGATCTCGTCCTTCATCGGGCACGCGGGGGTGGTCAGGATCACCGCGAGGTTGATCACCCCGCCGCTGGCCCGGACGTCGCGGATCATCCCCAGCTCCACGAAGTCGCGGTTCAGCTCGGGGTCCTGGACCCCGGCGAGGGCCTGGAGGACGTCGGCTTCGCTGATGTCCGGCACCGGGAAAGTCTACCGACGCCCTCGCAGCACACCGAAGATGATGCCGTCGACCAGCCGCTCGACCGGCGCCAGGTCGTCGGTGAAGATCGGCAGGTGGGGCTCGACCAGCGCCGGGGTGCCCGCGGCCCGGGCCTCGTCGACGACCTGCGGCAGCACCGCGCCGGGATACACGTCGCCCGGCAGCGACAGGTTGGCGGCGACCTCGGCGGGCCGGATCACCTGCTGGGGCGCGTAGACCAGGGTGTTGAGGTAGCCCGGCACGTCGAGCTGGTAGACGTCGACGAAGACCGCGCCCAGGGTGCCGGTGACGGCGTCGACCAGGCGGCGGTC
Source organism: Candidatus Dormiibacterota bacterium (assembly GCA_035938695.1). GTDB lineage: Bacteria > Chloroflexota > Dormibacteria > DASZGP01 > DASZGP01 > DASZGP01. Next base: position 2,038 of record DASZGP010000120.1, read on the forward strand.
GTCGTGCGGGCCGCGGCCCACGTTGACCGCCAGCGCGCCCCCCGGGGTGAGGTGGAGGCGGCACTGCGCGAAGAACTCGCGGGTGGTCAGCTGGAAGGGGATGTAGGGCTGGCGGTAGGCGTCGACCACGATCAGGTCGTAGCTCCTCGGCGTGGTCTCCAGGAAGTACCGTCCGTCGGCCGCCACGGCGCGCAGGTTGGGCTCGGTCATGCCGAAGTACCGGCGCCCCACCTCGATGATCCGGGGGTCGATCTCCACGCCGTCGATCTGGATGCCGGGGAAGGCGGCGGTCAGCTCGCGAGCCACGGTGCCGCCGGCCAGGCCGACGATCAGCGCCGACCGCGGCGCCTGCCCCGAGTAGGCCCGGTTGGCCAGCAGCGGCGCCAGCGCGAAGTAGTCCCAGTAGCCGCCGGTCAGCACCGTGCCGGGGTCGTAGACCGAGTGCACCGCCTCGCCCTCGTTGAGGATCAGCTGCCGCTGGGTGCCGACCTGGGCCACCTGGATGTAGCCGTACTCCGACTCCGCCTCGTAGAGCGAGACGCCCCGCGCCGGCGGCCGGATCGACGGCGGCAGCAGCGCCCCGCCGAGCAGCGCCACCAGCGCCAGGGCGACCGCGGCGCCCCCACCCCAAGGTCCGGGATGCCCCGGGGACCCCGGCTCGGCCCGCGGCCGCCGCTCCACCAGCAGCCCGGCCACCGACACCAGCA
>DASZGP010000121.1:0-3844 GCA_035938695.1 Candidatus Dormiibacterota bacterium
CGCTCTACGGCAACCTCGGCATCCTGCCGGTGACCCAGGGCAACCCCACCCTGGTGGTCAGCGGCCCGGCCGCCGGCTCCTCGGCCGACTGCGCCCCCGCCGGCGCCGCCACCCCCTACTACGACGGGCCGGGCTGCACCGTGGAGGTGCGGACCACCTACCAGTTCAGCTTCCTGATCAGCGCGGTGCTGGGGTCGGGGACCCCGGCGGTCACCCTGACCAGCGTGGCCCGGAGCGTGGGCCAGTGAGGCGCCAGCGCGGCCAGGCGGCGCTGGAGATGGCGCTCCTTATCCCCTTCGCCGCCGGGCTCTTCGGCCTCTCGCTGCAGGGCGGGCTGCTGATCTCCGACCAGGTCAACCTGCAGCACTACGCCCTGGCCGGGGCGCTCTGGACCGAGCACAACCTGGCCACCGCGACCACCGACGGCGGCACCGCGGGCACCATCACCGGCCACGTCATCAGTGATATCTGCGGCGGCGCCGGCGCGCGCTACTGCGGCAACGGCTCGCTGACGGTCACCGCCACCGCCGCGCCCCTGGCGACCTCGCTGCTGCCCCGCCGGCCGCGCCTGGGCGGGGTCGCCGGGGTCTTCACCGGCTGCGCCCTCTGGCACCTCGACGTCAGCCTGGCCCCGGCCGGGGTGGCCCAGGGCGGCACCGCGACGGCCACCGTCACCCTCCACGTCGACGGCGCGGGGGCCACCCCCGGCGTGGCCCTCAGCGCCAGCGGCTACCCGCCGGGCTCGGCCGGCCCGCCGCTCTTCACCCCGCCGTCGCTGGGCGCCGACGGGGCCACCGCGACGCTGCCGGTCGTCACCACCGCGGCGACCGCTCCCGGCACCTACAGCCTCCGGGTCGGGGGAGCGGACCAGTGCGGCATCGGGCCCGCCCCCGGCCTGGCGGGGGCCGACCTGACGGTCACCGGGAGCGCCCCGGCGGCGCCCTGCGCGGCGGCCCCGACGGTCTTCACCCCGGCGCCCAACGCGGTAACCGCCGGCAGCCAGACCAGCGTCACCATCCCCGGCGCCGGCTTCAGCACCGGGACGCCCCCGAGCGTGGCCTTCGGCGCCACCCCGGCCGCCGGGGTCACGGTCGCCTCGGCCTCGGCGATCGTCGCCACCCTGCCGGCCGGCGGGCTGCCGGCGGGGATCTACGACCTGACCGTGACCAACAACCCCAGCGGCTGCGCCGCCACCCTGCTCAACGGGTTGACGGTGGCGGCCGCCCCCACCAACGCCGCCCCGCCGCCCCCGCCGTCCGCCTACCCCTGCGCCCAGGGCGCGGGGCCGCCCCAGAAGGTGGTGATCACCATCACCTGGAACGAGGATCTGATCATCCCCTGGCTGACGCCCACCTTCCCGATGAAGGCGACCCAGGTCGCCTACTGCCAGGGATGACCGCGCAGCGCGGGCAGGTCCTGCCGATCTTCGCGATCATGGCCTTCTTCCTGGTCGGGGTGGTGGCGCTGGCGGTGGACTACGGGCTGCTCGCCGACGACCACCGCAACATCCAGTCCTGGACCGACAGCGCCGCCCTGGCCGGCGCGCGCCAGCTCAGCCCGGCGGCCACCGCGCCCAACGCCGGCTCGGCCCAGGCGGCGGCCCGGAGGGCGGCCTTCATGTACCTGCGCGAGCAGATCACCGGCGGCAACCCCGTGGGTGTGCCGCTGGCCGGGATGGACGCCGCCTGCTGGGGCGCCGCGCCGCCCTCCTTCGACACCGACGTCCCGGCGCCGGGCTCGGGGTTCGCGTCCTGCACCCTGCCGGGATTCACCGGCTACGGGATCGTCATCTGCGCTCCCGGCGAGGCGGCCGCCGCCGGTCCTCCCTGCGCGACCCAGACCGGGCGTGGCGTCAACACCATCTCGGTGCGGGTCACCGAGGACGCGGCGACCGCGATGGCCGGGATCTTCGGCGCCTCCAGCGTCACCGTCGGCGGCTTCTCGGCGGCCGAGTACGCCGCCGGCTCCGGCGCCTCGGGTGGGCTGACCTTCTCCAGCCAGCTGCCCCTGGCGCTTTTCAGCGCCGGCTGCCTGACGGTCGCCGGCAACCAGGGTGAGGTTGTCCAGGGCGACGTCTACGTCGACACCTGCGGGGTCGACCTCAGCGGTGGCGCCGGCGCCGGCCTCTGCGCCCGGGCCACCGCCGTCACCGCGGGCAACGTCACCTTCGGCCCTGGCGCGCCAGCGCCCGCGGGCGGCGTGGCGCAGAGCTACCAGGGCGGGTGCCCGGCCGGCAAGGTCTCGGGGCCGGGCCGCGTCGGGGCGGCGCCGGTGGGGCTGCTGCCGCCCCGGTTCGTCCCCCCGCCGGGATTCGCGACCACCAACCTGGTCAGCCCGGCGCCGGCCGCCGCGGTCGCCAACCAGCTCTGCGCCAACGGCACCAGCGGGCCCTCCGGCAGCGCCCTCAGCGACTGCTTCTCGCCCGGCGTATACACCAGCGTCACCGGCATCGCCAACAACCTCAACCCCGGCGTGTACTACGTGCTCGGCGACCCCGGCGCCTGCGGGGCGGGCGGATGCACCGGGGTGACCTTCGCCGGAGACACCATGAACGCCAACCACAGCGAGGTCGCGGGGAGCTGCTGGTCGGCGCCGTGGGCCTCCTGCTCCGGCTTCCAGATCGACCCCGGGGCCGCGCCGATCGTCGACCCCCAGTGCCCGCCCACCGCCGCCGGCTGCCCCGCGTCGCCGGGGTTCCACAACGTCCCCGGCGCGACCCAGAGCTACGGCGTCACCTTCGTCCTCCTGGGGCGGGCGATGTTCTGCCTCAGCGTCGACTGCGGCGCCTCGGCGACGACCCGCACGGTGCTGCTCAGCCCGCACTGCGCGGGCGCCGCCTGCGGGCCGGCGGCGGCGCTGGGCGGCGACCAGGTCAACGACGGCGCCTTCACCATCTACGGCCCCACCCAGGGGCAGATCGCGGCCCCGGGAAACACCCGATTGGGCGCCGCGGGGACGGTCTACGCGCCCGCGGCCCCGCTGCGGGTCGGCGGCGGGGTGTTCGAGCTGATCCCGGGCCAGGCGATCGTGCATGATGCCAGCCTGGCGACATCGAACCCCGGCGGCGTGCCGGACGTCTTCTTCCCCTGCTGCACGTCGCTCGGCGTCGCTGGGACATCATTGCCGGGGGCGCAGCAGAGCCCCGCCGTGCACCTCGTCAGGTGACTGGAGAAAAGCCATGGGTCTGATCGTCTTCACGGTGCTGGCGCTGGGAGGCCTGGCCTGGTACACCGTCAGCCGCCTGCTCGCCGTCAACGAGGCCGAGGGGGAGGACGAGAGCGACGTCGAGGAGCGCGTCCTGGCGGTGCGCCGTTTCGTCGGCCGGGTGCTGGAGACGGCCACCAAGCCGGCCATCGGCGGGGAGCGGCGGAGCAAGCTGCAGGCCGAGCTGGACAACGCCAGCATCACGCTGCGGGCGCACGAGTTCATCGCCATCCAGGTGGTCTCCTTCGTGCTGGTCGAGGTGCTGATGTACCTGCGCTTTCGCAACCTGCTGGTGGCGCTGATCGGGGCGCTGGTGGGGTACGCCATCCCCATCGCCTACCTGCGCTACCGCCAGCGCCAGCGTCGCAACCAGATCGACGGGCTCCTGGCGGAGACCCTGCGGATGCTGGGCAACGGGCTCAAGGCCGGCTTCTCGGTGCAGCGCAGCATCGAGAACGTGGCCCAGAACGGGCGCCAGCCGCTGGCCGCCGAGTTCGAGCGGATCTCGCGCGAGATCCGCTTCGGCTACGACGTCAGCGAGGCGCTGGAGCATGCTCGCACCCGCATCGACAGCCGCGACTTCGACATCGTGGTCACCGCGATCGCGGTTCACAAGGCCAGCGGCGGCAACCTGGCGGCG
>DASZGP010000122.1:0-12182 GCA_035938695.1 Candidatus Dormiibacterota bacterium
CGCTCTACCGCGAGGATCTCAGCGCGGCGCAGCTGGACCACCTGGTCGGCGCCTTCCGGGACCTGGGCGAGATGGGCGCCCGGCTGCCGGCGGCGGCCGCCGCCAGCGCCTAGAGGTTGGCCGGGCCGATCCAGCCGGGGCCGGGCGCCCCGCCCACCGCCGCCGGGCCGAGGTGAGCGCCGAGCTCGCCGCCCTCGAGGCCGAGGTCCGGGTCTGCCCGCTCTGCGTCCTCAGCCGCACCCGCACCAGGGCGGTTCCCGGCGACGGCCTGCCCACGGCCCGGATCATGATCGTCGGCGAGGCGCCGGGGCAGAACGAGGACCAGCAGGGCCTGCCCTTCGTGGGCGCCGCCGGGCAGCTCCTGGCCAAGCTGCTGGGCTACATCGGGCTCAGCCGCGAGGACGCCTACATCACCAACATCCTCAAGTGCCGCCCGCCCGGCAACCGCGACCCGCTGCCCGAGGAGGTCACCGCCTGCGCGCCCTACCTCGACCGCCAGATCGCGATCATCCGGCCCGCGGTGATCCTGCTCCTGGGCCGCCACGCGGTGCAGCGCCTGCTGCCCGGCTCCGACGGCATCTCCCGGATCCACGGCGAGATGATCGAGCGCCACGGGCGGGTCTACGTGCCGCTGTACCACCCGGCGGCGGCGCTCTACAACGGCTTCCTGGTCGAGACCCTGAAGCAGGACATGATCAAGGTCCGCGGTTACATCGACCTGGTCGAGCAGCGCCGGGCCGCCGCGGCCGCCCCGGTGGAGCCGCCACCCGACCCGCACGAGCAGATGAGCCTGTTCTGATGTCGCGGCGCTGATGTCGATCCTGCGGGTCGTCCCGCTGGGAGGTCTGGGGGAGATCGGGCTGAACATGATGGCGTTGGAGTGCGACGACCGCATCCTGGTCGTCGACGCCGGCCTGATGTTTGCCAAGCCCGAGATGCTGGGGGTCGACCTCGTGATCCCCGACATCTCCTGGATCGCGGAGCGCGCCGACCGGGTCGAGGCGCTGGTCCTGACCCACGGCCACGAGGACCACATCGGCGCCGTGCCCTTCTTCCTCCGCCGCGTCAACGTGCCGGTCTACGGCACCCGGATGACCCTGGGGCTGGTGCGCGGCAAGCTCCGGGAGCACCGCCTCCTCGACGGCGCCACTCTGCGCCAGGTCGAGCCGGGGGACACCATCAACGCCGGGCCCTTCGCGGTGGAGTTCATCCACGTGGCCCACTCCATCCCCGGGGCCACCGCCCTGGCGGTGACCACCCCGGCCGGGATCTTCCTCCACTCCGGCGACTTCAAGCTCGACCAGACCCCGGTCGACGGCCGCCCCACCGACATGGCCCGCCTCGGCGACTACGGGCAGAAGGGGGTGACGCTGTTCATGTCCGACTCGACCAACGCCGAGCTGGACGGGCACACGCCTTCGGAGCACATGGTGGGGGAGGCCTTCCGGGACATCTTCCCCCGCGCCGAGGGCCGGATCATCATCACCACCTTCGCCTCCAACATCTACCGCCAGCAGCAGGCCCTGGAGGTGGCGGCGACCTTCGGCCGCAAGGTGGCGGTGGTGGGCCGGAGCATGTCCAACAACATCCACCTGGCCCAGGAGCTGGGCCTGCTGACGGTGCCGCCGGACACCCTGGTCTCAGTGGGGGAGCTCAACCGCCTGCCCGACCAGGAGGCGGTGGTGCTGAGCACCGGGGCCCAGGGCGAGCCGCTGTCGGCGCTCTCCCGGATCGCCAACCGCGAGCACCCTCAGGTCCAGGTCCGCGCCGGCGACACGGTGATCCTCTCGGCCAATCCCATCCCCGGCAACGAGGAGCTGGTCAACCGCACCATCAACAACCTCTACCGCCACGGGGCCCATGTCTACTACTCGACCCGCAACCGGGTCCACGTCAGCGGCCACGCCTCGGCGGGGGACCTCAAGATCGTGCTCAACCTGGTCCGGCCCACGTTCTTCGTCCCGATCCACGGCGAGGACCGCCACCTGGCCCACCACGGCCGCCTGGCCCGCGAGGTCGGCCTGCCGGACCAGAACGTGATGGTGGCCCACGACGGCGCGATGATCGAGGTCGGGCCGGAGCGCTTCGAGCGGGTGGGCGGGGTCGAGGCCGGCTATGTCTTCGTCGACGGGCTGGGCATCGGCGACATCGGCAGCATGGTCCTGCGCGACCGCCGCCACCTCAGCCAGGACGGCATCTTCGTCATGGTGGTCACCGTGGACCGGGCCACCGGGGCGGTCCAGAACCGCCCCGACGTGGTCACCCGGGGCTTCGTCCACGAGGGCACCTCGGACCAGCTGATCGAGGCGGCCAAGGACGCGGTGATGGCGGCCCTGGCCGAGCAGCCGCAGCGGGAGGTGGAGGCGTCGCTGCTCCAGAACACCGTCAAGGAGGTGCTCAGCAAGCACCTCTACGCCGAGACCAAACGGCGGCCGGTGGTGATCCCGGTGGTGGTCGAGGTCTGACCGCGGGAGGCGACGGGTGGCCGCCCCCCGCGGGGATCAGCTCAGGTCAGCGGCGGGCACTTGGCCTGGGTCAGGATGCAGGTCCCGGCCTGGCTCAGGATGCAGAGCAGCGAGACGCACAGGTTGCCTTCGCCGGCGACGATCAGCGTCGCCAGGCCTCCGGCGGCGCCGGCCAGCCGGCCATCGGACAGGTCACGGACGGTCTCCCGGCTGAGGCCGAGCTTGCGCACGACGCGATCACTCATGATGGCTCCTCCCAATTGAAGCCGCCGGCTTGGCGGCCACCCTTCCTCGGCCGTTCCCGCCACGGGGCGAGAGGCCGTCTGTCGCGCAGTCTACCGCTTGGGCCGGGATTCTCCCGCGTCTGGTAGTAAACTGCGCCTGAACCGTTCTTCCACGCGTCCCTCCACAAAATGCCGCAAACTCGCCGCACCTCGCGTGCCCGCAGCGCTCCCGCGCCGCGCCGCCGCGCCGCCCCCAAGCGCCCCGCCGCCGCGCGTGGCCGCCGGCCGGCCGCGCGCGGCCCCTCCCTGAAGCTGCCCGCGCCGCAGATCAAGCTGACCGAGGGGCAGCGGCGCGAGGGCCTCGGCCTCCTCCTGGTGGTGCTGGCGCTGATCTTCACCCTGGCGGCGGTCTTCGCCCCCGGCGGCCTGGGGCGGGTCCGGACGGTGCTGCTCGACGCCGTCGGCCTGGGCTGGCTGGCGGTGGTGGCGATCCTGATCGCCGGCGGTGGCGCCATGATCGTGGGCGGCCCGGCGGGGGAGGGTGGGGTGCGGGCCAGCCGCAACAGCGGCGCGGTGCTGCTGGGGATGGTGCTGCTGGCCGCCTGCAGCCTGGGCCTGCTGGAGGTGGCGCTGCTGCCGCCGGGTCAGTGGCCGACCCAGCACGTCCAGCCCGGGGGCTACCTCGGGGCGCTGGTGGCGACGCCGCTCAACAACGCGCTCTCGGCCTGGGGCGCGGCCATCGTGCTGGCCGGCGGCTGGCTCTTCGGGGCGATGCTGGGCTTCGACGTCTCGCTGGGGGCGCTGGTGCGGCGGGTGCGCTTCGCCGGCCCCGAGCCGGACGACGAGGAGGAGCTGGCGGCCGAGGAGCGCGAGCTGGGCCTGAGCCAACCCGAGCGGCGCCGGGGCGGGCGGGTGGCCGAGGCGCCGGTGTTCCCCTCGCTGCTGCCGCTCGACCCGCCGGACGAGGTGGCGGTGGCCGAGCCGGAGCTGGAGCCGGGCGGCGAGCCCGTGCTCTCGCCCCGCCTGACCCTGGACGCCGAGCGGGCCCGGGCCGAGGCCGAGGCCGAGTGGGCCGCCGCCGCCGAGGCCGCCCACCGCGCCGACGAGGAGGAGCCGCGCAAGGTCTGGGCCCTGCCGCCGCTGACCCTGCTCGACCCGCTGGGGGCCAAGCAGGAGAAGCTCCAGGAGGAGGTCAAGCGCAACATCGAGGTGATCGAGCAGAGCCTGGCCAGCTTCGGCGTGGCCGCCCGGGTGCGGGGGGTCAACTCCGGCGCCAGCGTCACCCAGTACGAGCTGGAGCCGGCCAAGGGCGTCCAGGTGCGCAAGATCACGGCGCTGCAGAACGACCTCGCCCTGGCCCTGGCGGCGCCGATCCGGATCCAGGCGCCGATCCCCGGCAAGTCGGCGGTGGGGATCGAGGTGCCCAACAAGGCCAGCACCCTGGTCACCCTCCGCGAGGTGATCCAGAGCGCCACCTTCCAGAGCGCCAGCAACCTGCTGGCGATGCCCATCGGCTCCGACGTCAGCGGCCAGCCGATCGCCGGCGACCTGACCCGGATGCCCCACGTGCTGATCGCCGGCGCCACCGGCAGCGGCAAGAGCGTCTGCGTCAACGCCATCCTGGCCGGCTTCCTGCTGCGCAACTCGCCGGACCAGCTGAAGCTGATCATGATCGACCCCAAGCGGGTCGAAATGGCGCTCTACCGGGACATCCCCCACCTCCTGGTGCCGGTGGTCACCGAGCCCGACCACGCGGTCGCCGCGCTGCGCTGGGCGGTGGCCGAAATGGAGAGCCGCTACAAGCTGTTCGCCTCCCACGCGGTCCGCAACCTGGCCGGCTTCAACGCCAAGGCGCCGGAGATCGGGCTCGATCCGCTGCCCTACACGGTGATCGTGATCGACGAACTGGCCGACCTGATGATGGTCAGCGGCAACGAGGTCGAGGAGCTGATCTGCCGCGTGGCCCAGCTGGCCCGGGCCGTCGGCATCCACCTGATGGTCGCCACCCAGCGCCCCTCGGCGGACATCATCACCGGGCTGATCAAGGCCAACATCCCGAGCCGGATCGCCTTCGCGGTGTCCTCGGGGGTCGACTCCCGGGTCATCCTCGACGAGGTCGGCGCCGAGAAGCTGCTGGGCCGGGGCGACATGCTCTACCTCCCGGTCGACGCCGGCAAGGCCACTCGGATCCAGGGCGTGATGGTGTCGGACAAGGAGCTCGACGCCATCATCCAGCACTGGAAGGGGCAGGGGCCGCCGAGCTACCAGGAGGAGATATTCAACCTGGTCAGCAACGTCTCCTGGGCCAAGGACGCCGGCAAGCGCGACCCGATGTTCGAGCGCGCCGCCCGGATCGTGGCCTCCGAGGGCCGTGCCGCCACCAGCCTGCTCCAGCGCAAGCTCTCGATCGGCTACACCAGGGCGGCGCGGATCATCGACCAGCTGGCCGAGCACGGGGTGGTCGGGCCCTACGAGGGCAGCAAGTCGCGCGAGGTGCTGATGTCCCTGCCCGAGCTGGACGACCTCTTCTCGCGCCTGGAAAGCGCGGGCGAGCCGGTCACAATTGGGCTGGCCGGGGCCGACGACGACTACTGACCGCCGGGCCGTCCCTGGGCCCCAGCCGGCTCCGTAAAATGAGGGATGTTAGGAAGCACGCTGAGGCAGGCCAGGGAGTCGAAAGAGCTGCCCCTGCGCGAGGTCGAGTGGGCCACGCGGATCAAGGCCGACTACCTCCAGGCGCTGGAGCGGGAGGACTTTGCGGCGCTGCCCGCCCCGGTCTACGCCCGCGGCTTCCTGCGGACCTACGCCAACTACCTGGGGATCGACCCCGAGCCGCTGATCGCCGAGTACAACCAGCTCAACCCGGCGGCGGCTCAGATCATCTCCACCCGTCCCGCCGTGCGCCGCGACCCGCCCAAGCTGGCGATCACCCCGGCGCTGCTGGCGGGCGTCTTCCTGGGGCTGCTGGCGCTGGCCTTCATCGGCTACGTCGGACGCCAGATCATCCTCTTCACCAAGACCGGCGCGGTGGCCTCGCAGGCCAGCCCCAGCCCCTTCGTGGACCTCTCGCCGGCGCCCACGCCCTCGGCCCGGCCCACGCCCTTGCCGTCCGCCAAGGTCTACACCGGGGTGGAGGTGGTGGTCCGGCTCGACGGGCCGGTCTGGCTCCGGGTCGAGGTCGACGGCAAGGTCTCCGACCAGACCACCGCCGCGGGCAAGGTCTTCCCCGCCGGCACCACGCTGACCTTCAGCGGCACCCAGACCGTCCACGTCCGCAGCGGCAAGGCCGGCCACACCTTCGTCACCGTGAACGGCGCCGACCAGGGGGCGATGCCGGGGGATTCCGCCGGCGTGGGCGACAAGACCTACCAGAAACAATGAGAGTGGCGGAGGTGTCCAGTGGCTTCTGACAGCAGCTTCGACGTGGTCTCCGAATACGACCACCAGGAGATGGTCAACGCCGTCGATCAGGCTCACCGCGAGATCGGCCAGCGCTACGACTTCAAGGGCACCGACTCGAGCATCGAGCTCAAGGGCGAGGAGCTGGAGCTGGACGCCGATTCCGAGTACAAGCTGGGCGCGATGCTCGACGTGCTGAAGTCGAAGATGGTCAAGCGCGGCGTCGACCTCAAGGTGCTCGACCCCCAGAAGGTCGAGGCCGCCGCCAAGGGCCGGGCGCGCCAGATGGTCAAGCTCCGCAAGGGGCTCAACGACGAGCTGGCCCGCGACGTGGTCAAGCGGCTCAAGGCCGAGCTGCCCAAGCTCCAGGTACGCATCGAGGGCGACAAGGTGCGGGTGGTGGGCAAGTCCAAGGACGACCTCCAGGCGGCCATCGCCCTGCTCCGGCAGGCCGACCTGCCCATCCCCCTGCAGTTCACCAACTACCGCTGAGCGCGACCGCCACGCCTCCGCTCGCCGGCGTCCCGCCCCAGGAGCGCTCCGGCGTGAGCCCGGCGGCGGTGCCGGCAGGGGTGGCGCCGGAGGCGCCGGCGCGGGCGCCGCTGTGGCGCCGGAGCCGGACCTGGAACGTGCCCAACGCCCTCACCGTGCTCCGGCTGGCGATGGTGCCGGCGATCATCCTCAGCTTCGACGCCCCCCTCGCCGGCCACGAGCTGATCGCGCCGGCCCTGTTCGTCTTCGCCTCCATCACCGACTCCCTCGACGGCCGCCTGGCCCGCCGCCACGGCCAGGTCACCGAGCTGGGCAAGTTCCTCGACCCGCTGGCCGACAAGCTGCTGATCCTCTCGGTGCTGGCGGTCTTCGTCCAGGACCACCTGATCGCGGCCTGGATGGCGGTCCTGATCCTGGCTCGGGAGCTGCTGATCACCGGCCTGCGCGCGGTCGGCGCGCCCCAGGGGCTGATCATCGCCTCGACCCCCTGGGGCAAGACCAAGACCGCCAGCCAGATGCTGGCCGTCGGCCTGGTCATGCTCCAGCGGCCCTACCCCTCGGTGCACCTGGCGGCCCAGGTCGCGCTCTGGCTGGCGATCGGGTTCACGGTGTTCTCCGGTCTCGACTACCTCTGGCGCTACCGGCGCCTGCTCCACTGATGCCGGCCCGCGGCAGCCTCAGCCCCTACCTCAGCCCCCTGGCGCGCGCCCTGCGCGAGCGGCACCTGACCATCGCGGTGGCCGAGTCCTGCACCGGCGGCCTGGTGGCGGCGGCGCTGACCGACCTGCCCGGCTCCTCCGACTACTTCCTGGGCGGGGTGGTGGCGTACGCCAACCCCACGAAGTCCCGTCTCCTGCGGGTGCCGGTGGCGCTGCTGGAGGCCCACGGCGCGGTCAGCCGCGAGGTGGCGGAGGCCATGGCGCGGGGCGCCCGCGACCTCTTCCAGGCCGACGTGGCGGTCAGCGTCACGGGTATCGCCGGGCCGGCCTCGGATGGCGACAAGCCGGTGGGGCTGACCTTCGTGGGCGCCGTCCACGGCGACCGGGCGGTGGTCCGCGAGCATCGCTGGACCGGCGGCCGGGCCTCGAACCGGCTGGCCAGCGTGGAGGCGGCGCTGGCGCTGGCGACCGATCTTGTTTCTTGACAACATCACAAGCAAGTGTATCATTTGACCCCGGCACCTGACGTGCTATCATCGAACAGACGTTCGCAATCGGGGGAGGAGAAATCCGCATGACCGACGACAGAGACCGCGCTCTCGATACCGCCCTCGGCCAGATCGAGAAGTCCTACGGCAAGGGCGCCATCATGCGGCTGGGGGACGCGCCGGCGACGCGCAACGTGGAGGTCATCCCGACCGGCGCCATGACCCTCGACCTGGCGCTTGGGGTGGGGGGTATCCCCCGCGGCAGGGTGGTCGAGATCTACGGCCCCGAGTCGAGCGGCAAGACCACCCTGGCCCTGCATATCGTGGCCCAGGCCCAGCGCCTCGGCGGGGTGGCGGCGTTCATCGACGCCGAGCACGCCCTCGACCCGCTCTACGCCGCCCGCATCGGGGTCGACACCGACGACCTCCTGGTCTCCCAGCCGGACACCGGCGAGCAGGCCCTGGAGATCGTCGACGTCCTGGTCCGCAGCCAGGCCGTGGACGTGGTGGTGATCGACTCGGTGGCCGCCCTGGTGCCCAAGGCCGAGATCGACGGCGAGATGGGCGACAGCCACGTCGGCCTTCAGGCCCGCCTGATGAGCCAGGCCCTGCGCAAGCTCACCGGGGCGATCTCCAAGTCGAGCTGCTCGGTGATCTTCATCAACCAGCTCCGCGAGAAGATTGGGGTGATGTTCGGCAATCCCGAGGTCACCACCGGCGGCCGGGCGCTCAAGTTCTACGCCTCGGTCCGCCTCGACGTCCGCAAGATCGACACCATCAAGAACGGCCTCGACGTGATCGGCTCCCGGGTCAAGGTCAAGGTGGTCAAGAACAAGGTCGCCCCGCCCTTCCGCGCCGCCGAGTTCGACATCCTCTACAACGAGGGTATCTCCTACCTCGGCACCGTCCTCGACGCCGCCATCGACGCCGGCATCGTGGACAAGGCCGGCGCCTGGTTCTCCTACGGCCCCGATCGCCTCGGCCAGGGCCGCGAGAACGTCCGCGACTTCCTCAGGGCCCACCCCGAGACCACCGACGGGATCGTCGCCGAGCTGCGCCGCCGGGTCGCCGCCGCCAATGTCGCCCCGGTCTCGGCGCCGCCACCCTCGGAAGCGCCGATCGTGCTCCCGGCTCCCCCTGGCGCCGCCGGCCAGCCCGGCCCGGCGGGGGGCGCCAGCGCCGCCCCCGCGGGGCGCCAGGCCAAGGCCGCCGCCGTCGCCGCGCCCAGCGCCTAGGGCGCTGAGCGCGGCCCAGGGCCACCGTCCTGCGCCCGTCCGGTCCGCGGTCGGCCGCCGCCTCGACCGTCCCGACGGCCTCGCTGAATCCCAGGGTCGTGGCGGCGCCCGATGATCCCGCCGCCGCCTACCAGCGCGGCCTGGCGATCCTCGCCGGCGCTGCCCAGGCCCGCGCCGCCCTGGCCCGGCGCCTGGGCCGGGCCGGGTTCACCCCCGAGGCGATCGCCACCGCCACCGAGCAGCTGGCCGACCACGGCTACCTCGACGACGCGGCCTTCGCCGCGTCGGTCGCCCGGCGCCGTCAGCGCGGCGGCCGGGGCGCCGCGCTGATCGCCCAGGAGCTGCGCCGCCGGGGAGTCGCCTCCGAGCTGGCCGCCGCCACCGTCCAGGACCTCGATCCAGACGCCGGGGCGGGGATCGTGGGCGCGCTGGCCGCCCGCCTCGCCGCCCGTTATCCCGACCTCCCACCCCGAGAGCGCTGGGGCCGGGTGGGCGCGGCGTTGAGCCGCCGGGGCCACCCGGCGAGTGTGATCCGGACGGCCCTTCGGGGCCTGACGGAGGAGACGCCGGCGGGCGAATCCTGACCCCGACACCGCCCGGCGGGAGTCCGGCGCGGCGGCAGGGCCCAGGGCGGTGGTAACCTTGACAGGTGACCATACAGTCACCTATATTCCCAGGCATGGACGAGGTCTTCAGGGCCCTGGCCGACCCCACCCGCCGGAGCCTCCTCGACGAGCTCTTCCGCGAGGACGGTCAGACGTTGAACGCGCTGCAGGGACGCCTGCCGATGACGCGTTTCGGGGTCATGAAGCACCTCAGGCAGCTGGAGGAGACGGGCCTGGTGGTGATCCGGCGGCGGGGCCGCGAGAAGCTCCACTTCCTCAACCCCGTCCCGATCCGGCTCGTCCACGACCGCTGGGTGAGCAAGTACGCCGAACCCTGGGCCGCCGGTCTCAGCGGCCTCAAGCAGCAATTGGAGGAAACCATGGAGAAGGTCTTCGAGATCTACATCAAGACCACCCCCGAGCGCCTCTGGGAGGCGATCACCAACAGCGAGCTGAGGAGCAAGTACAACTTCGGCTGCCGCATCACCTCGGACTGGACGGCCGGCTCACGCTACCAGCAGAGCCACCCGGCCGCTCCCGCGCTGCTGGGGGAGGGGGTCAACCTGGAGGTCGACCCGCCGCACCGGCTGGTCCAGAGCATGGTCGCCCTGTGGGGTGAGGACGTGAAGGCCGAGGGGACCTCGCGGGTCACCTGGGAGATCGAGCCGGTCGGCGACTCCTGCCGCCTGACGGTCACCCACGACCAGCTTCGCGAGGGCGCCAACGAGCAGCTCTACGGCGGCTGGCCGATGATCCTCTCCGGCCTCAAGACGCTGCTGGAGACGGGCGAGCTGCTGACCACCCCCGGCTCCCTGATGTACGCCATGCCGGGGGCCGTGGCCGCCGAGGGGTAGGTCGCCCGCCCGCAGCCTCGTCGTAAACTTCAACGGTTGTCCTTGACTTAACCTGCGGCCCCCCACCAGGGGCCGCGGACGTCCCCAAGGCACCTTGACAACCGAATACGCGAGGTTACTCGACATGGAACCGCTACTTGTCCTCACCGGACTGGTGGCCGGTGCGGTGGGAGGCGCGTTCTGCGCCTTCGTGATCCTCAGGAACAGCGCCAGCGCGCGCGTCCGGCAGGCCCAGGAGTCAGCCGGAAGGGCCCTGAGTGACGCCGAGACCACGGCCAAGGAAATCGTCCTGTCGGCCAAGGAAGAGGCGCACCGCATCAGGACTACAGCAGAAGACGAAACACGCGAGCGACAGAACGAGGTGCTCGGCCTGGAACAGCGAATCCAGCAGCGCGAGGAGATCTTCGTGCAGCGGCTGGACGAGCTGGAGCAGCGCCAGGAGTCGATCCGGCGGCTGGAAGCCGAGCACGAGCGGCGCAGCGCGCTCCTGGCGGAGCGGGAGGAACGAGTCCAGCAGGAGCTGGCCCGGGCCTCCGGCATGAGCCTGGAGCAGGCCCGCGCCCAGCTCTTCGGCACGCTCGAAAAAAATCTCACCCAGGAGATCGGCAACCGCATCCGGGACGCGGAGCTGACGGCTCGCCAGGAGTCCGAGGCCAGGGCCCGCGAGGTGGTGGTCACCGCGATCCAGCGAATCGCGGCCGACCAGACCACCGAGAGCACGGTCTCGGCCGTGCACCTGCCCAACGATGAGATGAAGGGCCGGATCATCGGTCGCGAGGGGCGCAACATCCGCGCCCTGGAGCTGGCCACCGGCGTCGACCTGATCATCGACGACACCCCGGAGACGGTGATGATCTCGGGCTTCGACCCTGTCCGCAGGGAGATCGCGCGCAACGCGCTGAACCGGCTGCTGACCGACGGCCGCATCCACCCCTCACGCATCGAGGAGGTGGTGGCCAAGGCCCGCTCCGAGGTGCAGGCGCAGATCAAGGCCGAAGGCGAGGCCGCCGTCTACGAGGTCGGCGTCCAGGGCGCCCATCCGGAGCTGATCAGGCTCCTGGGGTGCCTCCGCTTCCGGACCAGCTACGGACAGAACGTCCTCAGCCACTCCCGGGAGGTGGCCATGCTCTGCGGGGCGATGGCCGCCGAGCTGGGCTGCGGCGCCGAGGAGGAGGCCTTCGCCAAGGAGGCCGGCCTGCTCCACGATCTCGGCAAGGCCGTCGACCACGAGGTCGAGGGTCCCCACGCGATCATCGGCGGCGAGGTCCTGTCCCGGCTCGGCCGGCCGCGCGAGGTGGTCCACGCCGTCAAGGCGCACCACTACGACGAGGAGCCCACGAGCCTGGTGGCGATGCTGGTCATCGCCGCCGACGCCATCTCCGCATCCCGCCCCGGCGCCCGGCGCGAGACGCTCAGCAACTACATCAAGCGCCTCGAGAAGCTGGAGAGCATCGCCAACTCGTTCGACGGGGTCGAGCGCTCGTTCGCGGTGCAGGCCGGACGCGAGATCCGCATCATCGTCAGACCCGAGCAGATCGACGACCCCACCGCCCAGCTGATGGCGCGCGACATCGTCAAGCGCATCGAGGGCGAGCTGACCTACCCGGGCCAGATCAAGGTCACGGTGATCCGCGAGACCCGGGTCGTCGACTACGCCAAGTAAGCCGATCCCCAGAGGCGGCGTCCCAACCCCGGGGCGCCGCCTCTTTCATGCCGGCCGATCTTTCGCCGGCCGGCTCTGGGCATACCATTGCGCGATGG
>DASZGP010000123.1:0-5602 GCA_035938695.1 Candidatus Dormiibacterota bacterium
CGAGGCGGTCCAGACCGGCAGAGCCGCCACCACCCCGCGAGGCACGTGGACGAAGACGCCGCCGCGCCAGAAGGCGGCGTTGAGGGCGGCGAACTTGCCCGCGGCGGCGGGGACCACCTCCTGGTCCAGGCAGCGCCGGACCAGGTCGGCGTGGGTCGTGGCCGCGGCCTCCAGGGAGGCGACGACGACGCCCTGGCGGGCCAGGTCCTCGGGGACCGTGACGGTATGGGTCGCGCCACCGGCCTGGAGCAGCAGCGCCCCGCCTTCGCCGGAGCGGACCTGGGCCGCGGCGGCCAGGTCGAGGGCCGGGGCGTCGTCGCCGGGCTCGGGGGGGGCCAGCTCGGAGAGGACGACGTGCCCGATGTCGGTGCGCCGCCAGTCCTCCATCGTGGTGTCGGGCATGGGCAGCCCGGCGAAGGTGGCGTGGTCCTGGCGCTTGCGCTCGCGCAGCCAGGCAGGCAGCGCTTCCGGCGCGCTGGCGGTGAGCGTCAGTCTGTCGTCTGCGATGGCCTGGCTCAAGTTCTCCTCACTGGGCGTAAAAATCCGACCAACTACATCTGAATTCTACCCCATCGCCGGAACCGGTCCGGCGGCGGCCAGGACCCGCGCCCGGCTCCAGCCGCCGGGCACCAGGAAGCCGGCGCAGAGGAACCAGAAGGCATAGCCGTAGTAGTTGTAGGCGGCGAACGGGGCGGCCAGGGTGAAGACCGCCAGGGCGATGCCGCAGGCCCGCAGCGAGGCGCCCAGGTCGCGCCGGGAGAGCCAGGCCAGGATCGCGAAGGCGGCCGTCCCCCCCAGGCTGAGGACGCGGAGCAGGTTGCGACCGCCGACCCCCAGCCGGGAGGCTGCGGAGTACAGGGTCAGCCGGCTCGGGTCGGGCGGGGCGGAGAGCTGGCTGAACAGGTTGCCCAGCATCGCGGCGGGGTTCCAGAGCAGGAACGGCACCACGATCGCCGCCGCCGCCGCCAGCCCCGCGACCAGCGTCGCCGGCTCCAGGAAGGCGGCCAGGAAGAGGCCGGGGAAGACCACGAAATACTGCTTGGCCGCCACCCCGACACCCAGGGCCGCGCCGGCCAGCCGGGGGTGGCCGGCCAGCGCCAGGCGCAGCCCGAGCAGGGCGATCGGCACCAGCGCCAGCTCGTGGTTGCTGAAGTCGAAGTAGGCGATGGCCAGGCGGGGCATGGCCATGGGCAGCAGGATGAGGGCGTCGAGCCAGGCCTCGCGGCGGCGGCCGAGACGGCGGGCCAGGCCGGCCAGCAGCGCGACCGAGGCGGCCTCGGCGAAGAGGTAGCCCCAGCGGATGTCGCCGAAGAGCACCCGGAACGGCGTCCCCAGCAGGATGATCGCCGGCGGGTAGGTGAGGATGTAGCCGCCGTCGACCGCGGGGTTGGGGGCGTAGGGGTTGTGCAGCCGGAGCAGGGTGTCGACGCCCCGGTTGAGGAAGATGAAGACGTCCTGGCCGGCGGGGTACGGCGCCGCCAGCAGCATCGCGACGTGGGCCCCGATCAGGCAGAGCCCGGTCAGCGGCAGGCGCCAGCGGGCGGCGCCGGGGATCATGCCGGTGACCAGGAAGACCGGCATGGCCAGCGCGTAGCCGAGGCTGATCCCCGGCACCAGGCCGGGCGTCGAGGCCGCCGCCAGCGGCAGCAGCAGCAGGAACAGCACGGGATAGCTCCAGAGCGAGCGGCCGGGGTCGCGCTCGGGCATCAGGCCGGCGATGCCCAGCAGCGCCAGGGCCAGGACCAGGGTGACCAGGCTGCCGAAGGTGAAGTAGCCGATCCGCTGCCAGAGCGCCAGGGCGTAGAGCCCCAGCCCGGCGGCGCCGGCCTGGTGCCGCCAGGGGGGCAGGGCGGCGAGGGCGCGGCTCACGCCGGGCTCTCGCGGCGACGTCCGGGCCGGTCGCCGCCCCCCGCCAGGTCGCCCAGCGCCGCCGCCCCGGCGACGGCGGCGACGGCCACGGCCAGGAAGAACACCAGCGACAGCGCCATCGCCAGGGGGTCGGCGGCCAGCTCGGGGCCGGTGACGCTGCGGACCAGGCGGTAGGTCGGATAGGTCGCCAGGCTGAGGAGGTAGGCGGCGGCCAGGCCGGCGGCCGGCCCGGGGCGGAGGCGGCCGACCCGGGCCAGGCGCCCGGCGACCAGGATCAGCACGGCCGCGCCGGCCCAGTGGTGGAACCAGGCGAACGGCTGCAGCAGCGGCAGGACCAGGAGGACCAGGCCGAGCTCGGTCCAGCGGCGCAGCCGGTCGGTGCCCGCCGCGGCCAGGTCCGCGCGCCAGCCGCGGCGCAGCGCCAGCGCCAGCCCGGCCACCACCGCCACCTCGGCGGCCCCCGACAGCAGCGTGATCGCGGGCGGCGGGGGCGGGATCGGCTGGCCCGAGAGGTCGGGGCGGAGGAGCCGCAGGATGACTCCCGGCAGGCTCTGGTTGCCGACGAAGGCGGTACCCCGGCCGATCGGGCCCATCAGCCGGACGTAGTCCAGCCAGCGCGGCAGCCAGCCCAGGGCCAGGGTCAGGAGCAGGACGCCCGCCAGCCAGCCCAGGGTCCAGGCGACGGTCCGCCAGCGGCGGCGCCAGACCAGGTAGGCCAGCAGCACGGCGGGGGTCAGCTTGATCGTGATCGCCAGCGCCAGGAGCGCCCCGGCAAGGCCGTCGCGGCCCCGCTCCCAGGCCAGTGCCGCCGCCACCGCGAGCAGCGCCAGGATGGCACCGAACTGCCCCTCGAAGATCGTCTCCCGGACCGGCAGGAAGAGCAGCACCAGGGCCACCCCGACCATGCCCTCGGTCCGGGTCGGCCGGCCGATGCCGGCATACACCGCGGCGATCAGCCCGCCCACCGCCGCCAGGCCGAGCAGCAGCCAGGTGGCCCGCCGGGGCCCGTCGGGCAGCGCCACCCAGGGCCGCAGCAGCAGGAATGTGGACGGCGGATAGGGCTGGGCGCTGGGGCCGGTCAGGAAGCGGTCGGGCGCCCCGGCCGGCGGGACCAGGTAGGTCGGCCGGCCCGCCCAGAAGCGCTCGGTGGCCTGCATCAGGGTGTGGAAGTCGGCCTGGCCGGAGTAGTTGCCGAAGGCCCCGGCGGCGTTGATCGCGAAGCCGCCCAGGCTGCCCGCCAGGAAGATCGCGGCGCAGACCATCCGGAACGACGGCGAGCGGAACGCTCGGAGGCCGGGCAGCCCGGCCAGCGCGGTCATCGCTCCACCCCGGGGGCGGCGAGCGCGGTCATCGCCCACCCCGAGGGCGGCGGGGCGCGGTCATCGCACCACCTGGGCCCAGGCGGCGCCAGCGCGGCCCCGCCGGCTCAGCATCCACCCGCCGGGCGGGCGCCGCGGAGGTCCACGAGCACCACCTTGCCGGGCGCCGGGCCCCCGTAGCCGATCCCGGGCCGCCGGTCGCAGGCCGGCGCCAGCTCCAGGACCGCGTCGGGGGCCAGCAGGGACATCCCCCGCAGCCCACCCGGCAGCCTCCCGGTGGCGTCAACCGCGGGAATCGCGACGTAGCGGCCGACCGCCTCGAAGCCGGCGTCGACCCGGTTGGGAGCCAGGGTCTGGTAGGCCTGCCGGGCGGCGGCGTCGCGGGCCACCTGCCAGGCCTGGTAGTCCCACTCGCCACGGACGTAGAAGACCATGCCGGCGACCACCGCGAGCAGCGCCCAGGCCCGGGCCGGCCGCGCCAGGCGGCGCCCCGGCCGGCTGGCCCAGGCCGCCAGCAGCGGCACCAGCGGCGCCACCACCGGCAGGTCGTAGCGGTCCTCGCCGGTGGTCAGGAACATCGGCGCCGCCTGGGTCAGCGCGGCCACCACCATCAGCACCCCGGCGGGCCCGAGGCGGGTCGGGCGGAGGTCGCGCCGGCGCCAGAGCAGGAGCATCGCGGTGGTCGCCAGCGCCAGCAGCGTGAGGATCGTGAAGACCCCGGGCGGCCAGGCGCTGGGCTTGTCTCCGGCCAGGTGGACCTGGCCCAACCCCCAGCTGCCGAAAACGTCGCCGGGGAACACCATCACCCCGAAATGGAGCGCGAAGACCGCCGCGGCGCAGAGCGCTGAGACGCCGACGCAGACCGGCGGCAGGTCCCACCTCGACCGCTCGGCACCGGAGTTGGGGCGGTCCAGCAGCGCGACCGCCAGGGGGATCAGGAACAGGCCCAGCACCACCGGCACGGTGACCAGCGCCCCGAACAGGTTGACCAGCCCCCGGCCGAGGATCGCCGGGTCGACGTTGGCGGCCATGGTCTCGGTGCGCAGCCCGGCCAGCGGCGGCAGCGCCAGCGCCGCCAGCACCCCGGTCCAGAGGATCGCGAGCCCGCGCCCGGCCATGCCGGGGGCCGCTCCCGCCGCCACGCCGGACATCGGTCCGCCCGCCGCGCCGGGAGTCCGCTGCCGGGCGCGATCCCCCATGCCCGGCGCCGGCCGCCGGCGCCCGACCAGCACGGCGACCGTCAGCGCGACCGGGATCAGGACGCCGTGCTGGCGCTGCAAGGTCGCCAGGACGGCAAACGCGACGCAGGCCGGCAGCCCCCGGCCCTCCTGGACCCAGCGCAGGCCGAAGTACAGCGCCCCCAGCAGCAGCGCGACGTAGGCGGTGTCGCTCATCAGCCCGGTGGCCACCGCCATGGCGATCGGCGCCGACGGCAGCAGCGCCGCCGCCACTCCGGCCCAGAACCGGTCCGCGCCGAGCCGGCGCGCCAAAAGCCAGCTGAAGGCGGCCTCCAGCCCGACGAACGGCAGCACCGTCAGCCGCAGCAGCGCGGCGTCCGGCGTCAGGGCGGCCACCGGCAGCGCGGCCGCGATCTGCACCAGCGAGAGCGGCAGGGCGCCCGGCCACAGCCGCAGCTGGCCCGAGGCGACGGTCCGCTCGATGCTCCAGCGGAAGAAGAACTCGTCGCTCAGTGGCAGGTGGGTCCCGAGCAGGTCGAAGCCCCCGACCAGCCCGATCCCGGCGGCCACCAGCGCCACCGCGGCCAGGGGCCAGAGCCAGGTATCGCGGGCGTTGGCCATCCGCGACATCGTAGTCGGCCCGAGGCCGACCACTCAGATCAGCCGGCTTCCGGCCGGGATGAGCCGAGAACACGAGGGCCACCATCACCAGGCCTGCACCGAGCCAGAACACGAACCAGAAGAGGCCGAGGTGAGCCTGGCGCCAGCCGAGGACGCCGGGGTAGCGAGCGCGGACCTCCTCGCTGGACATGACGCCACCACCCGACTCCGGCCACCGGCCGATGGCGCTCCAGAGGGGCACCAGCTCGGACTCCGGCCAGAAGCGGTCGGAAACCCTGAATCCAGGCTTGCCGTCGCGCCGGACGAAGACGTAATACCCAAGGGGCTGACCCCAGCCCTGGCTGACCCTGACCCTCACCACCCGCTCCAGCTCGGCCACCGGAAACACCTTGATCCGCCCGAGGACCCCGGTCTTCCCGATCTGGCCGTCGCGGAAGCTCAGGGCGCTGTTGCGGTAGAAGAGGGCCCCCCTGGCCCACATGCCGGCGACCTGCGCCACCAGCGCCACCAGCGCCAGCGGCAACAGCTGAGGCACGCTGATGGCGATCCGGACCAGGGCGATGGCCATCATCAACACGACCAGCGCGAACATCGGCGCGGCCAGCAACCGCGACT
>DASZGP010000124.1:0-1907 GCA_035938695.1 Candidatus Dormiibacterota bacterium
GCGCCGCGGACCTCTGCGAAACGATTGCCCCCCCGACCAACGTCGGCTGGGGAGGTTGCCCACCAGCCGCACGCGCCTTCGTTGAGCGCGCGGGCGCTCTCCGCCCCCGACAGCCCCGAACCGCCTGAGCTTCCTCAACCCGTTCCTGTGATCTCTGCGGCCCCCGCCAAGCGCGCGCGGCGGGAGTGGGTCTTCCCCGCCCTGGATCTCCCGGATGGCTTCCAGCCGGGCGCCACCGAGCTGGTCCGAAGGGTGCTGTGGTCCCGGCGCGAGGTGATCGGCTCCGACCTCGACGCCTTCCTCCAGCCCCGACGCCTCCCCGTCGAGGAAACCCGCGCCATGAAGGGGATGGCGGAGGCGGTGGCCCTGGTGGTGGAGACGATCGAGAGCGGCAGGCCGGTGGCTATCTTCGGCGACTACGACGCCGACGGCGTCACCGCCACGGCGCTGCTGCAGCGGGGTATGCGGTTGGCCGGTGCCGAGGTGATCACCTACATCCCTCACCGCGTCAACGACGGTTACGGCCTCAGCCCCGACGGCCTCGCCGAGCTGGACCGCCAGGGCGCCGTCCTGGTGATCAGCTGTGATTGCGGCACCAACTCGGTCGAGGTCGTTGCCGGCCGCCCCGCGGGCCAGCGCCTGGTGGTCACCGACCATCACCTGCCCGCCGCCGAGATCGCCCGCCCCGATGCCCTGCTCAACCCCCATCAGCCGGGCTGCCCCTATCCGTTCAAGGACCTCTCAGGCGCCGGCGTGGCCTTCAAGCTGCTGGAGGCGCTCTGGGCCGAGCCCGCCTTCGCCGGGCGCCTCGACCCGGGCGAGCTGGACCGGCTGACCCAGCTGGTGGCGATCGGGGCGGTCGCCGACGTGGTCCCCCTGCTGGGCGAGAACCGCGCCCTGGTCCGCCAGGGCCTGGCGGTGCTGGACGAGTCACCGCTGCCCGGTGTGCGCGCCCTGATCGAGGTGGGGATGATGCGGCGGCCGCTGGACTCAGGGGCTATCGGCTTCCAGCTGGCGCCGAGGATCAACGCCGCCGGTCGAATGGATGACGCCCGCCTGGCGCTGGACCTGCTCCTGGCCGAGACCATGGACGACGCCTATCCCCTGGCCGAGCACCTGGAGCGCCACAACCAGAGCCGCAAGGCCGCCACCGAGCGCGCCCTGGCCGAGGTCGCCGAGCGGCTGGAGCAGGAGGGCGTGCCCGACTCAGCGATCGTCATCGCCGACGAGCGGTGGCCGCTGGGCCTCGTCGGCCTGATCGCAGGCCGCCTGGTCGACCGCTACCACATGCCCGCCTTTGTGCTCAACCGTGAGGGGGACGAGTGCCGGGGGTCGGCTCGCTCCGTCCACGGCTTCAACGTCGTCGACGCTCTCGCGGCCTGTGAGGGAGTGCTGGCGCGATACGGCGGTCACGAGATGGCAGCCGGCTTCGCCCTGGCCGCCGCCAACCTGCCGGCCCTGGTCGACGGCATCCAGGCGTACGCCGAGGGCCGCCGTCCGGAGGGTGGCTGGAGCCGGCGCCTGCCAGCCGATGGAGTTGTCGACTTTGACACCCTGACGCCGGACGCGGTCGAGTCCCTGGCCGTGCTGGAGCCGTTCGGCGAGGGGCTCCGGGCGCCGAGGTTCTGCGTCCGCGACGTCGAGCTCAAAGCCGCCTCCGCCTTTGGTGGGGACGGCGACCACATGCGCCTGTGGTTCGCGCAGGGGGAGCGAATGATCGAGGCGATCGCGTGGCGCAAGGGCGAGCATGTGCCCTTCTACCGCGCCGCCGCCCAGAAGCACGACCGCCTCGATGCCCTCTTCAGCGTCGAGGTCAATCGCTGGGATGGCGATGAGAATGTGCGCCTCGAGCTGGAGGACCTCCGCCGGGCCTCAGCCACCGGCTGAGGCACCCGACGCGGACCCCG
>DASZGP010000125.1:0-4103 GCA_035938695.1 Candidatus Dormiibacterota bacterium
CCCTCGTCGCGCATCTTCTCCATCGCCGGCAGCAGCTTCTGGTACTCCGCCTGGCGGTTGGCGTACTCGTCCTGCACGCCGGCCCAGTCGGCGTCGCTCATGCCCGGCGGCCGGACCGGCTCGGTCGGCTGGCCGAAGACCGCCAGCGACTTGTCGCCCTCGTCGCCCAGGCCCATCAGGTAGCTGTTGTCGGTGGCGCTCTTGGAGTAGATGCCCTTGCTGCCGCCGCCCGGCTTGCCGACCGCGCCCGCCTCCCGCCAGGCGGCGCCCTCCTGGGAGCCGGGCAGAACGGTGCCCACATGGCCCGTCTCGTCGAGCCGGGTGCGGAAGAATTCGTGTTCCGACTGCAGCACGCCGAGCTTCTCCGCCACCATCTGCTGCATCTCCGGCGGCACCACCGTCCCGCTGGGCAGGTTGAGCAGGTCGTCGGAGCTCATGGCCATCCACTGGTCGTTGGTGTAGGTGACCTGCCCGGCCTTGGCCTCCTGGGCCCTGGCCGCCTCCTGCGCCGCCTCGCGTTCGGCCTTGTCGCGCGCGGCCTGGGCCAGCTCGGCGGCCTGGGCGTCCTCGGCGGCCTGGGCGGCGCGGGCCTCCTTGTAGGCGTCGGCCGCCTCGCCGATCTTGGCCGCCGCCAGGTCGGGGCCCTTGGTCATCAGGGCCTGGAACTGGGCGTCGCCGGCCAGCTGGCCGAGAATCTTGGCCACCGCCGCGTCGTCGCCCCGGCCGACGGCGTCGCTGAGCTGGGCCATCTTTCCCTGCATCGCGGCCCAGGCGTCCTGGGACATGCTGCCCAGCTCGCCGATCCCCTGCCGGATGCTGTCCAGGCCCTGCGAGCGGTAGAAGTCGATCGCCCCCTTGATCTCCTGTTTGCCGGCGTCGGTGATCTGGCTCCAGTCCTGGGTGCTGGGATGGAGCCAGAAGTCGGCGGCCGTGGCGCAGGGCTTGAGGATGTCGTTGTTGAGGTGGTCGAGGAAGGTCTGGAACTGCTGCGCGTTCATCGCCTTGATCCGCTTCCAGGCGTCGCCCGAGGTGATGTCCTGGTTGATGTTGCCGAGGAAGCGGATGGGGTCGACCCCGAGCGTCAGGTTCCACCAGTTGCCGGCCGCCTGGAGCGCCCGGCGCAGCTTGCGCCGCATCCCGTCGGGGGTCTGGTCGTACCAGTCCCAGAAGTCCGACTGGGGAGCGCCGGGGTGGAGCTTGCGCCATTCCCGGTAGTGCCGGAGCAGCTTGCCCTCCTCGGACTCGTCGGGCGGCAGGCCGGCTCCGGCGCCGCCCAGCCCCGCCCCCAGGCCGCTGCCGACGGCCGTGGCGGTGCCGCCGAAGAGCGACTGGTTGAAGAGCCCCGAGGCGCCGCAGGCCAGGTGGTAGGTCGCGCACTCCTGGAATCCGCCGTCGTGGGCCAGGGCCAGGTGGGAGCGGAGCGCGGCCAGCACCGCGACCCCGGCGCCGGCCACCAGCATCGCGGTCGCCGGCCGCGGCGCCCCCCGGCCCCGGAGCAGGGAGAGCCCCACGGCGGCGGCGATGGCCAGAGCCGCCACCACCAGCTTGGTCACCTGGTCGGGGGCCAGCATCCCGATCGCCATCGCCCCCACCGACCCCAGGATGCCCACCGTCACGGCCACCGTGGGCGGCATCTGGGTGCGGGGCGCGACCGACTTCACGATCGCCCGGTAGGCGGCCATGAACAGCCCGGAGACGATCGGCCGCAGGACCCGGGTCAGGGCCAGCACCAGCACCGCGCCGAGCAGCAGGCTGAGCGTCGGCGAGAGCAGCTGGACCACCAGCAGCGTCCCCGCCAGCCCCCAGAGCAGGTGGGCGAAGGCCCGGTCGCCGTCCAGGCGGGCGTAGAACCAGATCGCCCCGGGGAAGCCGCGGACGTCCTCCCAGAAGCGCTTGCCGCCAACCGCCCGACGGTAGCTGAGCAGCCCGAAGAACAGCCCCGACCCCAGCGCCCAGACCAGGCTGGCGTAGGCCACGTTGCCCTGCCCCACCACCGGTGCGCCGGCGGGGACGTTGGCGTAGCCCTGGTAGCGCATCGCCATCACCACCGCGTTGGCCAGGTAGCCGACGGCGAAACCGACCACGCTGAAGAGGATCAGGCGGCCGAGGTCGTGGCGGACGTAGTGCCCCAGGCCGGCGCCCAGGCGTCGCAGGTGGGCGCGCGCGCCGGGGTCCGGCTCGGCGGCCGGCACGGCAGCGTCGATCATCCCGCCTCCGCCGCGCCTACCCGCCACCGGGCTGGTGTCACACGCGTACGATACGGCTCCCGGTGGTGGTGAGTCCAGTCGTCACGGGCGCCCACACGCTGGCGCCGCAGGTCTGGCGGGAGCAGCCCGACCCCGGGGCGGGCGCCGCTGCGGGGCGGTCTGAGCCGTGGGCTACGCCGCCCCGGCGGCGGTGGCCAGGGCCTCGATCTCCCGGTCCAGGTCCAGCAGCCGGGGCGCCGCGGTCCGGGCCTGGTGGGCGCCTCGGGTGGCCCCGATCGCCCGGACGATCTGCCGCGCCTCGCCGGGGTCCAACCCCAGGGCGTGGAGCGCCTTCTCGCACTGCACGGTGTGCTCGACCAGGTGCGA
Source organism: Candidatus Dormiibacterota bacterium (assembly GCA_035938695.1). Lineage (GTDB taxonomy): Bacteria > Chloroflexota > Dormibacteria > DASZGP01 > DASZGP01 > DASZGP01. Next base: position 2,574 of record DASZGP010000125.1, read on the forward strand.
GGCGAAGCGATGGAGGCGGAACCTGACGTCGACCGCGTACCGCGCCCAGAGCGTCGGCCGGCGGTAGGGGTCGAGGCCCGACGCCGCCGTGGCCTCCACCAGCTCGATCAGCGCCCCGTCGGTCTCGGACCTGGCCGCGGCGATGCGCCCCAGGACATCGTCCACCGTGCCCCGCGCATCGACGTCCTCCGGCCGCGCCCGCCGCGCCGCCGGGGTCTCCAGCGGCTCCGCCTCGGCGCGGGTCAGCGCGTAGACCGTGTTGGCCCGGTAGCTCAGCTCCACCTCCAGCACGTGCCGGAGCACCTCGCGCAGCGGCCACTCCCCCGGGGCCGGCTCGCGGTCGATGACCTCATCGTCCAGACCGGCGCAGAGCCCCAGCAGGTCCCCGAGCGCGCGGTTGGCCAGGTCCAGGATGGCGGCGACCTCTGCTTGTCGGGGGCCCTGGGCGGCCTCGACCAGCGCCGCCTGCTCAGACTCCAGCGCGTGGTACAGCCCGTCCCGCACCTGGAGCGGAACCCCGCCCTCGCGCCACGTCCAGACCGGCTCCATCGCCGCATCCGGCAGCGCCGCCAGCGCGGCCAGCGATCGCCAAGCGTTGGTCACGGCTGCATCATAGGCGCCCGGTCGCCTTCCAGCCGAGGGCGAGGCCAGATCCTTGGAAGTCAGGCAGGCGTGGAAGCAGACATGGGCGAGGCCAGCTGGAAGTAGTTGCCGTCCGGATCGGCCAGGGTCGCCAGCCAGAACGACCCGCCCAGCTCGTAGGGTTCCTTGATCACCTCGGCGCCCAGGCCCTTGATGCGCTCGAACTCTCCCTTCACGTCCGTCGTCTCGAAGAACCAGATGCACCGGGCCGGGTCGGGGTTCGTGCCGTGGACCTCGGAATGGAGCCCGACGGTCAGGAAGGCGCCGTCTGTGCCCCAACCGGTGAAGCCGCCCTCCGCCATGGTCGGAGCTCCGAGGACCTTCGTGTAGAACGCGACCAGGGGCTCTGGGTTATCGGTGCCAAGCATGATGTTCTTCAACGCGAGCATGAGGCGTCCTCCAAATTTGATGTTCCAACCAGCCCAGTCTGGTGATACCGACCGCAGCGCGTCAATTCGACGCGGTCGTGACGATCCCCGCAACGCTGCGCCAGGGCGCGTCCGACGGAAGAAATACCGCTGGAGGGATTCGGGCCGACAACAACGAACGGAGCACCGTGTTCGCGAACGAGCGGCCCGCAGCCCCTCGAGTAGCCTTTAGGATGCCGAAGGCCGCGAGGGTCCTGGCTGCCCTGCGGCGCGAGGGGTGGCAGGAGATTCACCGAAAGGGCTCCCATCGCCGATTGGAGAAGGGCGACAAGCGCCGCACCTGGGGCTTCCACGACGGGATGGATCTGGGCAACATCCAGATGGCGCAGATCGCCAAAGCCTTCGGGTATAAGCTGGAGGACCTGAGGGAGTTGCTCTGAAATGAACGCCAAGCTGAGAGTCGAGATCGTCTTCGATCCGGAAAGCCGGAACTGGTCCTACTATGTCCCCAGCCTTGGCA
>DASZGP010000126.1:0-2413 GCA_035938695.1 Candidatus Dormiibacterota bacterium
AGCCGCGTCGCCCTCGACACACCGTCTCGGGCTATCAGGACTCCCAGCTCCAGCTCCGCGAGCGTGACCACCGAGACCCCCACCTGGTCGGGCAACGACCGAGAGATGGGCCGGTTCTGTTCGATGGCGACGAACACTGATGTGTCGAGAATCGCTGGCGCGGTCATTTGTCCTCGATCACCTGTGAGCGCAAGGGAGCAAGGTCGCGCAGCAGGTCGGCGTCAGCTGGAGCCTCGTGGAGCACACGCTCCATAGCCGCCCCGGTGCTCCACACCGGCCGAGCCAGCGGGACGAGTTCAGCCACGGGACGCCGGTTCACGTTGACCCGAAGGTGCTCACCTGCCTCAACGCGACGCAGCACCTCCGCTGTGTGATTGCGCAGGTCACGTGCCGACACCTCAGCCACAACACGACTGTATCACAACTGCTACGTCCGGCAAAGCAATGTTCGACAAAGTGTCCGCCACGCCCCGCCAACACCCCCATCGCGATGATGCATCTTGATGCTATGATGCAATCATGGCCAAGGTGCGAACGACCGTGACCCTGGATGAAGAGGTCTTGAGATGGGTCAAAGTCCGGGCGGCCCGCCAGGGGAAACCTGACGGCCAGGTGATTGAGGAGTCACTTCGGCGCGACCTCGGCCTTGACCTCCTCGAGAAGCTCTGGCGGAAGAACGACCTCGGTGAGGCTGAAGCCATGGAACTCGCCTTGGAGGCCCAGCACTCGACCCGTACCAAATGACACCCTGAGTGAGGGCCGTCCTCGACACCAACGTCCTGATCTCCGCTATGATCAGCCAGCTGGGGGCGTCGGCCACCCTGGTGATGCGTTGGCTGGACGGCGAATTCGACCTTGTCGTGTCCGAGCGACTGTTGGCGGAGCTGTCTCGCGCTCTTGCCCACCCCAAGCTCCAGGCCCGGATCGGCCCGGCCGACGCCTCGGCCTTCATCCAGCTCCTACGGGCGGGGGCCACGGTGGCGGCCGACCCTGGGATCGCACCGCCGCGCTCCCGAGATCAGGGTGACGAATACCTGGTCGCGCTCGCGGAGTCGGCAGCCGCGATTCTCGTGTCGGGTGACCTCGATCTCTTGGCTCTGGCCCCGGGGTTGCCGGTGTTGTCTCCGGCCGCCTTCCTCGGACGACTGGGGGCCAGCTAGCGGAGAAGGGTCCGGCTGAACGCCCGACCCTGCCCGCCTCGATCCATGCCCAGCGGCAGCGGCCGACCTGTCAGCCGGCCACGATGGTGTTGCAGAGCACCGTGCGGATCGCGCAGGTGGTGTAGGAGTAGGCGGTGCAGCAGATGGTGGGCAGGCTCTGGGCGCCGCCCCCGACCTGCTCCATCTCCTTGCCCGAGAGGTCTCGCAGGGTCTCACAACAAAGGCGCAGTGAATTCAGCGAACGAGTCAATTCCTTTCTCCTGGCGGCCTGCCCGCCCATACCTTCCCAGCGGCCAAGGCCGCGTCGCCCCCAGCACGGGTGGCGCGCCCTCAGTCTGCGACCTCCGCCGGATGGGGTCAACTCACGGCTGTCGAGCTGACACACCCCGTCGCCACGCCGACCCGCGGCGGCGCCGGGAAATTACGGTTTTTGTTACGACAGCCGGCCCAAGCTTGAGGTCCATCGGGGGAAGCTCCCTTGGAACCGGGCCCAGCCCAGCCCTCCACCCTCAGGGCTCGGCTGGCGAAGAGGTGTTCAGAAGAGTTCACGGGCGGTTCCCGCCGCCGTGAGTCTTCTGGCCGCCCGGTTGTGAGAGGCGCCACCCGGACCAGGCCACCGAAGGCGGAGGTGAACGCGTTGCCGAGAGCCCGACCCCAGATCGAGATCTACGTCGCGCCCCTTCCGCCCGGCCGGGCCGGCGAGGAAGCGGCCTGCCCCGGTTGCGGCGGCCTGGGGGCCCCGGTGGGCTGGCTGGTGGACCGGGTGGTGTTCCGCTGCGGCTCCTGCGGGAGCCGGTTCAAGGATTACGGGTCGCCGGCGCTGGGCCGGAGGGCGAATCCCAGGCTGACGGGGTACCGCCGGGGCTGACGCGGTATCCTGCAATGAGGCGCGGGGCGGGGCGCATCGTGCGTCCCGGGAGCGCCCAGGGAAGGAGATCGGCTCATGAGCAAGCACACCAACGACCGGCTCAGCCTCAACCGGGAGACCGTCAGGGAGCTGACCCCGGCCGAGGTCGAGAGCGCCGCCGGCGGCATGAACAGCAGCGAGCTGTGCTATCTGATCTTCGGGCAGCTGACCACCGGCGTGATCACCACCAAGCTGCCCCCGACCAAGTTCTGCCTGACCTAGGCCACCGGTCCAGGAGCCGCCGGCGCCGGAGACGGGGCCGGCGGCAGAACTTGGACAAGCGTTAACCATCCTCACCCTCGGGACGCCGAGAACCCGTGGTTAGCTTGGCCGCGAATGCGCCCGG
>DASZGP010000127.1:0-11037 GCA_035938695.1 Candidatus Dormiibacterota bacterium
CCCAACGGCGCCTCGCCGTCGACCCCCAGCACCGCGACCTCGCCCTTGAGCAGGGCGGCGAAGGCCTCCTCGACCGGAGCGTCGGCGGGCACCTGGGGGAATGACGGCTCCATCGCCGTGCCCACCGTGGCGCTGACCACCTGGGGGTCGCGATAGATGCGGTCGAGCAGGCTGCGCTCCTGGATGCTGCCGACGATTCGTCCCCACGAATCAGGATTGGTGGGGTCCCCCGGCGCCGGTCCGGCCCCGTCCTCCACCACCGGCAGCTGGGAGATCGAGTAGCGCTGCATCAGGTCGATGGCCTCCCCCACCGTCTGGCCGGCGGCCACCGTCACCAGCCCCGGCACCACGCCCCCGGAGGCCGCCGCCACCACCTCGCGCACCCGGGCCGGCGCCATCCGCTCCAGGAAACCGTTCTCCCGCATCCACTCGTCGCTGAAGAACTTGGACAGGTAGTTGCGGCCGGTGTCCGGGAACACCACCACGATGACCGTGCTCTCGGGCAGCTCCGCCGCCACCGCCATGGTCGCCTGCAGCGCCGAGCCCGAGGACGACCCGACCAGGATGCCCTCCTCCCGGGCCAGCCGCCGCGCCGCCACGAAGGACTCCTTGTCGGTGACCCGGACGATGCGATCGACCAGGCTGAGGTCCATGGTCGCGGGGTAGAAGTCCTCGCCGATGCCCTCGACCTTGTAGGGGTGGACGTCGCCGGAGTAGATCGAACCCTCGGGGTCGGCGCCGACCACCATCACCGACGGCTTCTGCTCCTTGAGGAAGCGGCCGCAGCCGCTGATGGTGCCGCCGGTGCCCATGCCGGAGACGAAGACGTCGATCCGGCCCTCGGTCTGGCGCCAGATCTCGGGCCCGGTGGTGCGGTAGTGGGCCTCGGGGTTGCGGGGGTTGGCGTACTGGTTGGGCTGGTAGGCGCCGGGGATCTCGCGGGTCAGGCGGTCGGCCACCGAGTAGTAGGAGAGCGGCGAGTCCTTGTCGACCGCCGTCGGCGTGATCACCACCTCGGCGCCGTAGGCCTTGAGCAGGCTGATCTTCTCCGCCGACATCTTGTCCGGCATCACGAAGACGCAGCGGTAGCCCTTGATCGCCGCCGCGATGGCCAGGCCGTGGCCGGTGTTGCCGGAGGTCGGCTCGACGATCGTCCCGCCGGGGCGGAGGCGCCCGTTGCGCTCGGCGTCCTCGATCATCGAGAGCCCGATGCGGTCCTTGATGCTGCCGCCGGGGTTGAGCGTTTCGAGCTTGGCCAGGATCGTCGGCCGGAGCCCCGCCACGACCCGGTTGAGGCGGATCAGAGGGGTTCCGCCCATGGCGTCGAGGATGCTCTCGCGGTAGTCCACGGCAGAGCCATTCTAGGCCCGCGCGGATGGCCGCGGAGAACCTTCGGCCCCGCGGTCGGGCCCGGCCTCAGGCGGGGCTGGAGGCCATCGAGGAACCGGCCAGGAAGCCGATGATCCAGGCCTCCCGGGTGTCCTGGCTGCTGAGCAGCCGCTCCAGCACGGCCGCGCAGCGCGCGACCTCGGCCGGGCCGATGTCAGATCGGTCCCCCCCCTTCTGAGGGCCCTGTTCCGCAACGGAACGCATACCCCGTAGTCGCGGACCGAGGCCCAACCGTTACGGACCCGCCAAAGTCAGCGCGGGCAGCTCCTCTCCCAGCTCCGGCCGTCGCTGGCCGAGCAGACGATCCCGCCCGTCGCCAGAGAGGCCAGCAGGCGGCCGTCGGGGAGCGCCTCGAGCCCGTCCAGGAGCGCCTGGCCGGGCAGCCCGGCGGGCGTCAGGAGGCTGAAGGACCGGCCCGCGTCCGGGGAGACCGCGACGCAGCAGAGGTTGTTGAGCGCCGATCCCGGCACCGCGAAGATCCGCTGGGTGTGGGCGAAGTCGGCGTCCAGCGCCACGGCGTGGGTGCTGAAGGGGAGCTGGCGCGCCGCGGAGAAGGTGCGGCCGTCGTCGGTCGAGACCCAGAGGCTGTCCTGGCGGGCCAGCACGATGGTGTGGTCGATCGCCTCGGTGGGCGAGACCAGGATCGTCCACTCGGTGTTGAGCCAGCTGGTGAAGACCGTCTCGCAGGCCCCGAAGGGATCGCAGAGGTCGAAGATGGTCTTGGTCAGCGCCTGGTGCTGGATGTTGGTCTCGACCAGCACCTTGCCCTCGCGGGTGAAGGCCATGGCCCCGACGCCGGTGATCCCGGGGGGAGTTTGGGGACCGGGGGTGATCCGGCCGGTGTCGGCGTCGACGTAGGTCGGCGGGATGGTGTCGACGATGAACTCGGTATGGCCCGCTGGGGAGGCCGGGAAGAGCGCCGCGTGCTGGGCCCCGGGAAGGTCGACCCGGGAGCTGACGAAGCGCGGGGAGGTCTGGCCGGAGGACGGGTCGGGGACGCTCTGGACCAGCCCGCTGTCGACCACCGCGTAGACCGGGGAGTCCTGACCGTAGCCCCGTGGCAGGAGCAGGTCGCCCAGCGGCAGTCCCTCACGGGAGACGACCCCCACGGGCAGCGTGACGCTGGCGGGAGCCATCCCCAGCGTGCCCTCGTCGTTCCAGGTGCGGCCGGCGTCGGTGCTCTGGAAGACGTACCAGGGACAGCCGAGGAGGCAGCCGACGAGGTGGCCCGAGGCGAAGATGGTGTGGTCCTGGGCGTAGTTCGGCGACGCCGTGAAGTGCTGGAACTGGTAGGAGTCGGCGCGCGAGTCGTTGTTGCTGAAGATCGCGCCGATGAGGTCGCCGGAGGGTGCGGAACGGCCGCGGCCGGGGGCCTCGGGCGCCGTCCCGTGGGCATGGACCGCGGGGGTGGGAGCGTGGGCCAGCTCGCCGGGCGGCCGCAGGGTCGACCGGGGGCCGACGACCGTCCGCGCCGGCGGTGGAGTCTGGCTGGCGCCGGCGGAGCCGGTGGCGGGTCCGGGACCGGTGGCCAGCAGGCCGGCGGCGAACAGGCCGGTCAGCACCAGGGCGGAGAACGAGGCGCGGTCGGCGACGGCCGGCGACGCGGCGGCGGGGCGCCCCAGCAGGCGCCAGAAGAGCAACCGGCCGCGGCCGTGCCAGCGGCTGGCCGCACCCAGGGCGACCCCGGCTGGGGCCACGCCCTTGGCCTCCAGCACCTGGCGGGCCCGTTGGCGCGCGCGCATGGCCATGATCCGGACGTGGCCGGCGGCCAGGCCGAGCTCGCGGGCCAGCTGGGCCGCGGTCCAGCCGCCGAGGTAGAGCCGGCCCAGGAGCCAGGCGTCGAGCGGGCGCAGCTCGCCGATCACGTCGGTCAGGAGCCAGGCGGTGACCGCGGCGTCCTCGGGGTTCTGCGACTCCCGGGGGACGGGGCGGAACTGGAGGTCGGCGACCTCCCGGCGAGCGTTGCGGCCGATGTCGGTGCAGGCCCGGTCGGCGGCCCTTATCAGCCAGGCCTGGGGGTTGCGGATCTCCCGGTCGCGGCGGCGCAGATAGCGCAGGAAGGTGTCCTGGACGGCGTCCTCGGCGTCCGCCAGGGTGCGGGTCCGGGAGCGGCAGTAGCGCGCCACCGCGGCCGCGTTCTCGGCCAGCACGTGGGCGTCGCGCTGCAGCTCGGGGCTGAGGCGCGCCAGCACCTCTTCCTCGTCGTGCCGACCTTCGGCGCCTTCCGACACAGCCTCCATGGCCCCTCCGTGGGCGAGCTCCTACCAGGGACGCTCGCCCGCCCGGCGCCATCCCCGCTCTCGCCCAGCATGTCTACCACCGCCGCCGGGATCACGGCAATATCGCGCCAGCGATTGGCCCATACGGGCCAATGAAAGACCCTAAAAGCCGCAAGTTGTAACGCTCTCGCCACCTGGCCCGACTGCGCACCGGTGTGAACAGCGAGGATTTCGCTTCCCGTTCGGCGCTTCCGAGCTGGGAGTATTTCGGCGAGGCGGGCCTGACCGAGCGCGAGGCCCAGGTGCTGCGCCTGCTCGCCCGCGGCCTGACCAACCGGGAGATCGCCAGCGACCTCCACCTCAGCCACTGGACCGTGAAGCGCCACCTGTCGCGGATCTCGCGCCGGCTCGGCCTCAGCCGGCGGGTGGAGCTGGCGCTGTGGTTCGCCAACCAGGCCGAGCGCCGCTGACCTGAGGCGGTCCGGCCGTCAGAGCGCCGCCGACCGGGGGCGGTCCGGCTGTCAGAGCGCCGCCGACCGAAGGCGGTCCGGCCCGTCAGATAGACTCTCGGTGGCGCTGCGGGGCGCCGGGACCTCTGGATGGGAAGTGGCAGGCCGCGAAGGCGCACCCGTGCGCGCCCGCGTCGGGGCCCGCCTGGGATCGTGTCGAGCTCGAATGGGCGCGCTGGCAGCGGCTGGAATGGGCCGGATGGGCGAAGCAACCCGGATCGACCGCGCCCCAACGGTGCTGGTCGTCGCCCGGCTGCGCTGGCTGGGCGTCGTCCTGGGGATCGTCCAGGCCTATCTGACCAGCCCGCCGCCGGTCTCCCGGACGGCGGTGGTGGCGGCGTCGGTCCTGCTCGGCCTGTACAGCCTGCCGCTGATGGCGGTCCGCCGGCTGCCCCGGCGGGTCGCGGACTGGTTGGTCCCGGCCAGCCTGGTCGGCGACTTCCTGATCTGCACCGCCCTGGTCATGCTGCTGGCCAACGACGAGTTCAGCACGGCCTACGTGATCTACGCCCTGGTGGCCATCGAGGCGGCCGTCCTCTACCGCTGGCGCGGCGCCCTGGTCTTCATCGCCGCCTTCGCGGTGGCGATGGTCGCGCTCTACGCGGAGCGGGCGATCTACTTCGGTTTCGTCCCGCTGCCCGGCAGCGCGATCTTCCGCGGCTCGATCGTGGTCCTGATCGCGATGATGAGCGGGGGCATCACCAGCGCCGCCCAGGCCACGGCGGTGGAAGCCCGGCGCCAGGCCGCGCGGGCCGAGGTCCTGGCGGTGGTCGCCGGCCGGGTGGCCCAGACGCTCCGGCGCGAGTACGTCCTGGACACCGTCATGGACTCCCTGGCGGGCCTCTTCCCCGACCGCTGGCACGGCATCCTGCTGATCCAGCCCGGCGGCCGGCTGGTCCTGGAGTACCAGCGCGGCGAACCCTCGGGCCTGAAGCTGGAGTACTCGCGCTCCCCGATCCCCGAGGGCACCGCCGCCCTGGTCATCCCCGACCTCCGCGACTGGACGCCGCCCGACCCCCTGGAGCAGCCGCCGCCGGAGCTGGGCGGCCACCGCGCCGCCGCCATCCTGCCGCTGCGCGCCACCGAGGTCAGCTTCGGGGTGCTGGTGTCGGTGGACCGCGCCCCCGGCGCCTTCAGCCCCGACCAGGTCGCCTTCCTGGAGGCCCTGGCCGGGCAGGCCTCCACCGCCCTGGAGAACGCCCGCCTCTACGAGGAGGTCGAGCTGCTCTCGCTGACCGACGTGACCACCGCCCTGCTCAACCGGCGAGCCCTCGACAGCCGCCTCCTGGAGGAGTTCTTCCGGGCCCAGCGCTACGACCTGCCGCTGTCCCTGCTGATGATCGACGTCGACCACTTCAAGGTCTACAACGACACCCACGGCCACCTCTCCGGCGACCGCGTCCTGCGCCGCCTCGGCGAGGTGCTGGCCCGGGAGGCCCTGCGCCGCGTCGACATCCCCTTCCGCTACGGCGGCGAGGAGTTCGCGGTGCTGATGCCGATGACCCCCCCGGAGCAGGCGATGCAGGTCGCCCAGCGGATCCGCGAGGCGGTCGCCGCCGAGCCCTTCGAGGGCCGCGAGTCGCAGCCCAACGGCTTCCTCAGCGTCAGCATCGGGCTGGCCTCCTACCCCCACCACGGAGCCGGCGCCCACGACCTCCTGGAGGCCGCCGACCAGGCGCTCTACGCCGCCAAGCAGGGCGGCCGCGACCGCGTGGTCCGCTTCGATCCGGCGGATTCCGGCAGGGCCACCTTCCGCTACGCTGGAACCGCGATGCCAGATCACACCTGATGACCCGCTCCAGGCTGGCGATGGCCTCGGTGCCCCTGCTCCTGGTCGGCGCCGTCTTCACCGGCCAGGGCCTCGGTCTGATCCCCGGCAGCTTCATGACCGGCAGCGCCTTCTGGGCCGTGGTCGGCATCCTGATGCTGCTGGCCGGCGGCGGCCTCCTGGTGTTCGCCGCCCGCCGGGGGCCGGAGTAGCCCCTGCGGTTTGGTGGGCCTGGCTGGATTCGAACCAGCGACTGGCGGATTATGAGTCCGCTGCTCTGACCGGCTGAGCTACAGGCCCTTGTCCGCAGAGGATAGGGGCCGACATCAGGGATGGGCCCCCGTCACGGCGCCGGCACATAAGTTCACCAGCTTGTGCGAATTCCACGCCCGGTTCACGGGTTGTAGACACAGATGATGGGCGAGATGAGAAACGGACCGCCCCCACTGTCGGCGCGGGTCCGCGCCGTGGTCGGCGACATGCCGCCGCAGTCGCCCCGGCTGATGGCCCGCAGCGGCGCCTTCCTCTACGGCGCGGGCGGGCTGCTGGTCTTCGCCACGCTGATCCTCGGCCGCCTGCCGGGGACCGTGGTGCCGGGGGTGGCGGCGGTGGCCGTGATCGCCACGGCGGTGGCGGCCGGGCTGTGGATCTGGCGCGACGTCCTGCCGGCCTGGCCTTTCCCGGCGCTGACCGCGGCGGGCTCGGTGCTGATCACCCTGCTGATGTACTTCGACGGCGCTCACGCCAGCTCCTACTCGCTGCTCTACCTCTGGGCGGCGCTCTACGCCTGCTACTTCTACGGCAGCCGGGTGGCCAGCGCCGAGCTGGCCTGGATCGCCCTGCTGGCCGGCCTGGAGCTGTTCCTCCGCGACCCCGGCGACCTGCCCCTCAACCGCTGGCTGCTGATCGTGGGGACGTCGGTGATCGCGGGGATCACCGTCCGCCACCTGGCCATCCGGATCAGCGCCCTGGCCGACCTCGACGGCCTCACCGAGCTGCCCAACCGCCGCCGCATGGACCGCGAGCTGGCCGGGATCGTCAACGGCGCCCACGCGCGGGTCTCGGTGGTCACCCTGGACCTCGACTTCTTCCGCCGTTTCAACGAGGAGATGGGGCACCGCCAGGGCGACCGCCACCTGGCCCTCACCGCCAAGGCCTGGCGCGCCTGCCTGCGCGACGGCGACCTGATCTCGCGCTACCGCGGCAAGCAGTTCGTCGCGGTGCTCACCGACTGCGACGCCGAGGAGGCGGTGCGGATCGCCGACCGGCTCCGGGCGGCCACCCCCAACGGCCAGACGGCCTCCGCCGGGGTCGCCCAGTGGGACCGGCGGGAGAGCGCCGGCGACATGATCGAGCGCGCCGACGCCGCCCTCTACGAGGCCAAGGTGCGCGGCCGCGACCGGGTCGTCCTGGCCCCTGGCTCGAGCGAGCAGCAGGCCGCCACCGAGCTCCCCCAGGTCTGGGCCAAGATGGTGCCCAAGGTCCTCGAGAGCCGGTCGATCCGCTTCGCCTTCCAGCCCATCTTCGAGCTCTCGGGCCTCACCATCCACGGCCACGAGGCCCTCGCCCGGCCCCACGACAGCGCGCTCGACATCAGCGTCGAGGGTTTCTTCGCGGCGGCCCAGAAGCTGGGCTACGGCCGCGACGTCGACTGGCTCTGCCGGCGCCTGGCGCTGGACGCCGGGCGTCAGCTCCAGGGCAGCTCGCGGATCTTCGTCAACGTCAGCGTGCCGGCGCTGCTGGCCCCGGTGCACGGCGTCGACCAGATGCTGCTGCTCCTCGACTGGAGCGGGTGGACCCCGTCCGAGGTGGTGCTGGAGATCACCGAGCGCGACCTGATCAGCGACCTGGGACGCTTCCAGGAGGTGCTCCGGACCTACCGCGAGCAGGGCTTCCAGTTCGCCATGGACGACGTCGGCGACGGCCACTCGACGCTCGAGGTGCTGGCCGCGGCGACCCCGGAGTACATCAAGGTGGCCCGCCGCCTGACCGCCACCGCGGTGCAGCCGGGCGCGCGGGCGGCGATCCGGGCGATCGTGGCCTTCGCCAACAGCACCGGGGCCCACGTCATCGCCGAGGGCATCGAGGACCACGAGCAGATGGAGGTCCTCCGTGGGCTCGGCTGCGGGTTCGGCCAGGGCTTCGGCCTGGGCCGGCCGCAGTGGCTGACGGAGCGCGCCGAGCGGCCGCTGATGCGGGTGGTCTAGCCCTCCGAGCGACCGCTTGGTCACAGCCGCTTGACCGGCGGCGGCCACCTGCTCCAAGCTGCCTCAGGTAATCTCGACGGCGGCCGCCCGCCCTCGGGAGGGAAGGAATGGGCTGCGACATGGAGGCGTGTCCTTGATCGACGGCATGCGCTGGTGGGCGTGGGGACTTTTCGCCATCTTCCGTGCCCAGCGGCGGTCGGCCCGGCGCGCCGAGGTCGGGGTGGCGGTGCTGCTGGCGCTCTCGCTGCCGCTGCTCTCGGTCCATCCCCAGCCGGCGCCGAGCCCGGCGAGCTCCGGGCGGCCCACGACGCTGCTGCCCGGTGCCGGTCTGCCCAGCCCCTCGGCGGCACCCCTGGCGCCCGCCGCCGGGGCCCCCGCGGCGCTCTACGACGGCGCCCCCGCGTCCGGCGGGTACTCGGTGACCCGGCAGCGGGGCTGCCCGGCGGTACCCGCGCCCGCGCGGGTCTCCGGCGCCTACTTCCCCCGGGTGGTGATCCCCCGGGTGGGGATCAACGTCGAGCTCCACGAGGGCAACGGCCAGTCACCGCCCGACCACCAGTGGGTCGCCTGGCACTATCCCGGCAGCGCCGACGCGGGCACGGTCGGCAACACCTACGTCTACGCCCACGCCCACGGCAGCCCGCCCAACTCGGCGCCCGGGTTGTTCTGGCCGCTGCACTACATGCGGGTCTGCGACGCGGTCTACGTCTACACCTCGCCGACCTCGGCCTACCGCTACCAGGCGGCCAGCGTCAACCTCAACTGGCCGGCGCGCGACACCCGCCCGCTGGCCTCGACCAACGACGACCGCCTGACCCTCCAGACCTGCAACGCCTGGGGCGACAACGACCCCAAGACGATCGTGGTGGCGCTGCGGGTCGACACCCCGCCGCCGCCCCCGCCACCGCCACCGCCGCCCCCACCGGCCGGCGCCCAGGACAGCGGCGGCGCCTCGGGTGGCTCCGGGGGCGGCTCCGGCGGCGGCGCCCCCGCACCTCAGCCCACTCCCCTGCCCTGCCTGATCAACTGCCACGCGGACGTCCGCCCGGCCTCGGCCAGGAGCGGCGCCCGGTAGCCTCCGGCCTTACGGCCGATGCTCGCTCCTGACGTCGCCGGCCTTACGGCCGATGCTCGATCGGCACGTAATCCGCCGACGGCGGGCCGACGTACTCGGACTCCGGCCGCATCAGGCGGTTGTTGTCGTACTGCTCCAGGATGTGGGCGGTCCAGCCGGCCATCCGCGACAGCGCGAAGATCGGGGTGAAGATGAAGCGCTCGAGACCCAGCACGTGGTAGGTGCTGGCGGAGTAGAAGTCGACGTTGGGGTTGAGCTTCTTGACCTCCAGGACGACCTTCTCGACCTCCACCGACATGTCGAACCACTTGGGGTCCCCGGCGCGCTGGCCGAGCTCCTGGCTGAAGCGCTTGAGCACCGTGGCGCGGGGGTCGTAGACCTTGTAGACGCGGTGGCCGAAGCCCATCACCCGCTTCTTGTCCGCCAGCGCCTCGCGGACCCAGCCCTGGGCGCGGTCGACGCTGCCGATCTCCTCCAGCATCTCCATCACCGCCGCGTTGGCGCCGCCGTGGAGCGGGCCCTTGAGCGCCCCGATGGCGCCGGTGACGGCGGAGTGCATGTCCGAGAGGGTGCTGGCGATGACCCGGGCGGTGAACGTGGAGGCGTTCATCCCGTGGTCGGCGTGGAGGATCAGGCAGACGTCGAAGACCTTCTCGGCGGTGGCCTCGGGGCGCTGCCCGCTCCACATCCGCAGGAAGTCGGCGGCGGTCGAGAGGCCGGGGTCGGGCGCGATCACCTCCAGGCCCCGGTGCAGGCGGCCGATGGCCGCCACCAGGGTGGCCGTCTGCCCGACCAGGCGGAGCGCCTTGCGGACGTTGGCCTCGCGCGACATGTCGGCCACGTCGGGGTCGAAGTGGGCCAGCGCCGAGACGCCGGTGCGGAGCAGGTCCATGGGCTCGGCCTGGGGGTCGAGCCCGCGCAGCAGGTCGATCACCCGGGGCGGCAGGAGACGGCTCTCGCCGAAGGTCCGGCGCAGCTCGTCGAGCTGCTGGCGGTTGGGCAGGGCGCCGTTGTAGAGCAGGTAGCAGGTCTCTTCGAAATTCGACTTTTCGGCCAGCTCGGCGATGTCGAAGCCCCGGTAGAGGAGCTTGCCGGTGCGGCCATTGACGTCGCTCATCGCCGTCCGGGCGGCGACGATACCCTCCAGGCCGGGGCTGTACTGCTGCCCGGTCACCGTGGGGGCCTCGGGTACCGCGGTCTCGGTCACTGGGCCGCCGGCTCCAGCTCGTCGGGAACCTTGATCGAGAAGGTCTCGCCGCCGCACTGCTTGCAGGCGGAGGGGGCGTAGAAGCCGCGATAGCCCTTGCCGCACCACGAGCAGGTCCAGACGTGGTGGGCGAAGAAGATGATCAGGTCACTGCGGGAGAGCAGGCCGATCAGGCGGTTGTCCCCGTCCACCACCGGCAGGCGGCGGATCCGCCGCCGCAGCAGGATCTCGGCGGCGTCGCCCAGGGTGGTGTCCTCGGCGACGGTGAAGGAGCCGTTGGTCATGATCTCGGCGACGGTCTCCCCGGCCTTGCCGATGATGTCCGACTCGCTGACCACGCCGATCAGGTGGTTGGACTCGTCGATCACCGGCAGGCCGGTGATCTTGTGGCGGGCCATGATCTGGACCACGTCGGTGACCGAGGTGTCGGCGCGCGCGGTGAGCACGTTGCGGGTCATGATCTCGCCCACCAGGGTTTCCGGAGTGACGGACGGGACCGGCTTGGCCTCACCTTCCATTCACCCGATTTTACAGGCGCGCGGCCGGCGGGCCGGAGCCGGCCGACTCCCTATCCTTTGGGGGATGGCCCAGACCACCGACCAGGCCGAGATGGTCCGCCGCCTCCTGGACAGCTGGGAGGAGGAGATCCAGGCCGCCGCGATC
>DASZGP010000128.1:0-1556 GCA_035938695.1 Candidatus Dormiibacterota bacterium
CTGCTACCCCGACGACCTGATGTTCGAGCTGCCGGTGGCGGTGCCGGCGGTCCCTCGCGCCTGACCCCGGCCGCTACACTGGCCGGGATGACCCGCGCCGAAGCCGCCCAGATCCTCACCGACCGCGACGCCCGGCTGACCGCCCTGCTCGACCGCCTCACCCCGACCCAGCTCACCGCCGCGGCGACCATCGGCGGCGGCGACTGGTCGGCCAAGGACCTGCTCGGCCACGTCGCCTTCTGGGAGGAGCTGGCCCTGGCCGCGCTCGACGGCTGGCGCACCGGCGACCTGCCCGCCCCCCGCGAGGTCGACGATCTCAACGCCGAGAACCAGGCGCGGAGCGCCGCCCAGGCCCTGGAGGTCGTGCGGGAGCGGGCGGCCGGCGCCCACCGGCGCCTGCTCGCCTCGATCGAGGCGGTCAGCGACGCCGACTGGGAGGAGTCGCGCACCATCCGCGAACGCACCTTCACCCTGGGCCAGCTGCTGGGCGGGATCACCGCGGGCCCGGCGGGCGCCTTCGACCACGTCGACGCCCACCTGGCCGACCTCAGCGCCTACGTCGAGAGCGCCGGCGCCTGACCGTCAGCCGGGCCAGGCGCGGCGGGCCTCCGCGCCTCACGAGGAGAGGTGGAGCCGCCCCGAAGCGCGGCTCCGCCTCTCTCACTCGATCAGGTCAGGTCCCGGGGTACGGGTAGGGCAGCGGGAAGTCGCGGACGCAGCCGATGCTGGGGTTCGGGACCACGATCGCCCGGTCGACACAGATGCCGCCGCCGCAGGGATCGCCGGCGCCGGCCACCGCGCCGGTGAGGACACCCTGGGTGAGGCCCTGGATCCCGGTGCTGGTGCAGACGGTCGGGAACACGAATGGCCCGCCACAGCCGCCCTCGGTGCCGGCGCAGTCGGGGCCGAAGTCGGCCGGGTTGACCACGGTGACCCGTACGGTACCGGTCAGGGAGTGATGGAGCACCAGGCCGTCATGGACGCTGACCAGGCGGACGAACACCTGGAGCGGCCCGGCGAAGCTGGGGATGGACTCCCCCACCACGCCGTTGGTGCCCGACTCCGACGCCTGGTCCCCATCGCCGGCGAAGCACGACACGCAGTGGTCGCCGTTGAGGTCGTAGCCCTGGAAGAGGGTGGTGGTGGAGGTGTCGGTGATGCCGTCGGGAATGACCTGGGTGATCTCGCTCAGGCCGGCGTAGGCGCTGAGGTCGAAGCAGGCGCCACCGAGGGTGCCGCTGAGCAGCCCGGCCACGTCCGGGACGTTGACGTTGCAGTTGAGGATCCCGACCGCCTCGCCGGCGACCGGATCGGTCTCGATGGTGCCCGCGACGTAGCGGGAGGTGAAGGTCGCCACCGGGCCGCCGCCGGAGGCGTGCGCCGCGAGCGGCACCAGGCCGAGGAGCATCGTGCCCACCAGCGCGGAACTGCGGATCCACGAGGATCTGATCATTGGTCCCTTCCTTGGCGGCCAGGCCGCCTCATCGTGCGTGGAGTCAGCAGGAAGGAACGTCCGCGGGGCGTCGAGGTCGGGCTTGGGCCGGTCCCCCCAGGCT
>DASZGP010000129.1:0-22787 GCA_035938695.1 Candidatus Dormiibacterota bacterium
TGTAGGCTCCAAACATCTTTGGACGTACCCCATTCCGGCGACTTGGGGACACGGGATAGCATGGCCGGACAAGATGCAGCTAAAGGTCTGGATAAAGAAGGTAGAAACCTTCCTCCAAACGACGACTCCCCCGCAACCCGCACCCGGTCCAGCTCCAGCTCCAGCTCCCCCTGGAAATGTCATCATCAGTTTCCTTGGAGCTGCAATATCGATCCCGGTGAGCGCCTTGCAGGCGGTTGGAAGCGCTATCGCCAGTGCACCCCAAAATGTTCTGAAGCTGATTCTTGAAAGCACCCTCGCGGAATACCACGACGATGTGAACATCCAGGGATTGCAAACCTATCGGGGCGACCTGTTTAGGGAGATGTTCGTGGATCCAGGTGCCGGCAAGAAACAGGGGGTCGGCAAATATGGATCAAAATTCACGATCGACTACACATTGGTTGGAGCCTGAGGCGCCATAGCAGACGCGGGAGAGGCTGATCTGCCTACATGCGCCGCGATTTTGCCTCATTTGTCCGAGGTCCCGCGTGCGACGGGTGGCACGCCGCACTCGGCGCTCGCCACCGGTCAGGAAGGGTGCTGGGTGTGAACGTGCGCTGAGGCGAGCCCAGGGCCGGCGTCAGGCAACCGCCGCATCGAAACCGCGGGTGCGCTAGCGGCGCCGCCCCCGGTCGGAGGGAATCCGGCTGACGGAGGGTTTCGGCCGCCGCCGCAGGGCGCGCCGGTAGAGGAACAGGGCCAGGCCGAAGAGCGCCAGCCCTGAGCCCTGCACCGCCAGGGCCGGCCCGGCCCGCGAAGCCTCCAGGTCGCCGTCGATGCGGCCGCCGTCGATCCGGGCCATCGAGACCCGGGTCTGGCGCTGCTTCTGGGTCATCACCCCGGGCTGGGTCTGGGCCTGGGCCTGGGCCTGCGGCTGGGGCTGGACCTGGGGCTGGGGCACCGGCGCCGGCGGTGCGGGGATCAGCGCCAGCGGCGGCTGGGGCGGCGGGTTGGGGGGCACGGCGCGGAACCCGGGCGGCCCCGGGGGACCGGCCTGGGCGGCGCCGCCCAGCACCTGGATCACGCCGCCGGCGGTCACCGGCAGGAAGGCCTCGTTGCCCGCGTAGGCGGCCGAGAAGCTGTGCGGCCCGCCGTTGGGCGGCAGCGTGAAGGTCAGGCAGGCGTAGCCGTTGGCGTCGGTGGTAGCGCTGCCGATCACCTTGCCGTCCATGCTGAACTGGATCACCCGGTTGGCCAGCGGGCCGGCCACCCCCGAGGTGATCGCCCGCAGGGTCGCGCAGATGGTCGCCGGGGTGCTGACCGCGCCGCTCAGTGGGGCCTTGACGGTCAGCGCGTCGGGGAATGGGCAGAACCCGTCGGTGATGGCGTAGGCGCTGACGTCGTTGGCCGTCGGGGTCTTGGGCGCCGGCCTGTTGGGGTCCGGCACCTGGTAGGCGTCGCGGATCCAGAGCGCCGAGGTGGGCGGGGTCTGGGGCAGCGGCCCCTCCTGGCTGAAGGTCAGCGGGTCGCAGGCCATCTGGTCGTCCTCGTCCTTGCCTTCGCTGTATTGGGTGTGGGTGAAGGAGTCGAGGATCTGGCAGGTGTCGGAGTTGACCCGGAGCACGTTGGCATCGTCCTCCAGCTGGACGTAGAGGATGCCCCGGGCCCCGGGCTCCCACGACGACATGCTGGAGTCGACCTTGTCGGTGTTGGCGGAATACCGGTCCGGGATCTGGAGCCGCGACATGCAGGTGTCGATCGCCACCCCGGGAGCGGCGCTGGGGGCCTTGGGGATCGCCACCAGGCCGGGCACAGGGTAGCCGGAGCCCGGATCGCGGGTCGACGGCGCCCACAGCGCGTCGCGGTAGGGGTCGTAGGCGAAGGCCTTGGGCTCGGGGAGGTCCTTGCAGCGCCAGTCCGGCAGGGTGTCGCCGACCGGCTGGCAGGGCAGGGTCATCAGCAGCTCGGTGTGCTGGGTCACCGGGTCGATGGCGTAGATCGCGGAGTCCCACGGGGAGACCCGCGAATCCTGGGGCTTGGTGCCGCCGCCGTTGGCCCGGGCCAGGATCGCGCCGATGTCACCGTTGTGGAAGTCGTAGCGTGGGTCATAGGTGATGTCGATGAGGATGGGCAGGACCCCGCCGGTCTCCGACGCGTTGACCTTCATCGAGCGGATCAGGCAGGTGGCGGGGCTGAGCTGGTAGATCACGCCGGGGTCCTGCTCGTCCTCGGTGAAGTCGAGGTAGGTCCCGTCGAAGGTCAGCGAGCCGGCGGTGTTGCTGGGGTTGCCCCCGATCGTCGGCAGCGGGCATGTCTTCATCGGGATCGCGCCGGTGATGGTGGTCGGGTTGGCCGGGACCGGGTAGAGGGCGGTGACCTTGAAGGCCAGCACGGTGTCGATCCCGTTGATCGTGTACTTCATGTAATAGGTGCCCGAGTTGTCGGCCGTCAGGTCGAGGTCCTGGGTGGCAGCCGGCAGCGGCGCGGTCTGGTGCTGGTAGCGCACGGTCTTCAGGCCGTCGGTGCTGTAGCCCATCTCGAGCACCGGGCGCTTGTCGGCGTTGAGGGCGTCGACGGCCACCACCATCTCCTTGGGGTTGGCCGGGTTGTAGGCGATGTGCTCCTGGCCCGAGGCGTTGAGGGGAAGGATGACCTTGTGCCAGGTGGCCATCGCGTCGATGCTGTAGTCCCAGCGCTGCTGGGACCCGTCGGCCGACTGGGTCCGGGCGTAGATGCGCAGCAAGTGGGCGTTGTCGAGGACCGGGAGCAGCTCCACCGGCGAGATCGCGCTGTCCGGGGCGTTGTGCTGGGTCCACTGCAGCCCGTCACTGGAGTCGAAGGTGAAGCCGGGCACCGAGGCCGGCACGCCGGCGGGCTGGTTGGTCGTGGTGCCGAATCCCCCGCCCGCGGCGAAGAGGTGGTTGGGATCACCGGGGTCGACCGCCAGGCTGGTGACGTCGGGCACCGGCGGCGCGGTGATCGCCTGCCAGTGCAGCCCGGTGTCGACGGACTTGAAGATCACGCTCTGGCCCCCGCTCTGGCCCAGGAGGTAGACGTAGGTGTGGTTGCTGGGCGCCACCACCAGGTCGAGGATGCCCCCGGTGGGCCCGGCGGCGCCGCTGGTATAGAGACCGTTGTCACGTTGCTCCCAGCTCTGGTTGCCGTAGGCCGGGCTGTAGAAGACGCCGTTGGTGCCGGTCATGTCGAAGAACCAGACCTGGCCCGGGCCGGCGGTCCTGACCTTGCTGATGGTGATCGGCCCCTGGTGCAGGGTGGCGGCCTGCGACTGGTCGCTGAAGTCGGGGTTGTAGGACCCGCCACCGTTGTCGGAGCGGTCGATGTCGGTGGTCTTGGAGACGTACATGTGGCAGCCGTTGCTGGGGTCGACGGTGAAGAAGCTGCTCTTCTTGGCCGCGCCCGGGCCGCCCTGGGTGGGGCTCTGGTAGACCGGGCGGAACTCCGACGCGCCGAGCGGCTTGAGCTGGCAGTTGGTGACCGGGTCGGAGGGCTGGTTGCCGACCGGCGGGATCGCCGGGTTGGGCACCCCCGGCGGCGGGGGGATGGGGATCGGCAGCGGCGCCGCCGAGGCGCTCAGGGGCACCGCCAGCAGCAGCGCCAGGAGCGCGCCGCGCAGCACCCGGCGGCCGGGACGCAGGCTCGCGTCCCGACCCCTGGAGGCCAGCCGCCTCAACCGCGAGCCTCCGGTCAGCCGGCGGGCGGCGCCGGCGGGCGGCGCCGGGACGGGGCCTTGGGCTTGGCTCCCCCGCCGGAGACCGCGCGCGGGGTGCGGGGCCTGGCCGTCGGGCCGGGCTCGGCGGCGGCCACCGGCTCGGGCGAGACCGCCTCGGCGACCGCCGCCACCACCACCACCGGCTCGGCGGCCTCCGCGGCCCGGGCCACGGTGCCGGCCGCCCGCCCGGCGCCGGGACCCTTGGACTCCGGCCCGCGCGGCGCCCGGATCACCCCGACCGGGGCCAGCAGGCGCTCCAGGATGTCGCCCTCCAGGGTCTCGCTCTCGAGCAGCTCGGCGACCAGGCGGTCGAGGTCGGTCTGGTGGTTGGAGAGGATGTCGAGGGCCCGCTTGCGGGAGTAGTCGACCAGCTTGCGGACCTCGTCGTCGAACTCCTGCAGGGTCTTGGGCGAGCCCACCGCCACGGTCGCGCTCTCGCCGCCGAGGAAGATGTCGAGGTCCTTGGCGATGTAGCGTACCGGCCCCAGCACCGTCGACATGCCGTAGCGCCCGATCATCTGGCGGGCCAGGTCGGTGACCTTCTCGATGTCGTTCTCGGCGGTGGTGCTGGGCTCCTTGAAGCGCAGCTCCTCGGCGGCGCCACCGGCCATCGCGATGGTCATCTGGTCGAGCAGGTCGTCGCGGGTGAAGAGGACCCGGTCGGCGTCGGTCTGGAGCTGGGCCTGGCCCAGGCCCCGGCCGCGGGCCACGATCGAGACTCGGTGGACCTGGGTGGACCGGCCCAGGGCGGCGCTGACCACGGCGTGGCCGCTCTCGTGGAAGGCCAACCGGGAGCGCTCGTGGTCGGTCATCAGGTGGCCACGGCGCTGGGGGCCGGCGATGACTCGCTGGACGGCCTCGGTGAAATGGCGCATCTCGACCTGCGGGAGGCCCTCGCGGATCGCCAGCAGGGCGGCCTCGTTGACCACGTTGGCCAGGTCGGCGCCGGTGAAGCCGGGGGTGCGGTGGGCCAGGTACTCGATGTCCACGTCGGCGGCCAGGGGCTTCTTGCGGGCGTGGAGGCCGAGGATCGCGAGGCGGCCGTGCCAGTCCGGCTCGTCAACCGTGACGTGGCGGTCGAAGCGGCCGGGGCGGAGCAGCGCGGGGTCGAGGATGTCGGGACGGTTGGTGGCCCCCATCACGACCACGCCGCTGCTGACCTCGAATCCGTCCATCGCCACCAGCATCTGGTTGAGAGTCTGCTCGCGCTCGTCGGTGCCGCCGCTGCCGCCGCCGACGTTGCGCTTGCGGGCCGCCGCGTCCAGCTCGTCGATGAAGATGATCGCCGGGGCGAACTCGTGGGCCTGGCGGAAGAGGTCGCGGACGCGGGCCGCGCCGACGCCGACCAGGGACTCCACGAACTCCGCGCCGGACATCGAGAAGAAGGGCACGTTGGACTCGCCGGCGACCGCCCGGGCCAGCAGCGTCTTGCCGCAGCCGGGAGGCCCGAGGAGGAGCACGCCCTTGGGGGGCAGGGCGCCCATCGACTTGTAGCGGTCGGGGTCGCGCAGGTAGTCGCGGACCTCCTTGAGCTCGGCCACCGCCTCCTCGGCGCCGGCCACGTCGTCGAAGGTCACCCCGGTGCCGGCCAGCAGCATGCCCTTGCGGCGGCGCCCGATGCTGCCGAAGCCGACGATGTCGGAGATCGAGCCCGAGCCGCCGCCCTTGGAGACGAAGATCAGGCCGAAGATGTTGGCCAGCAGCAGCAGGGGGGCGACGAAGGTCATCAGGAAGCGGGCGACCTGCTTCTGGACCTGGGGGTCGACGCCGGTGGGGACGTTCTTGCCGAGGTTCTCCAGCAGCGACTGGCTGCCCGCCCCGGAGTCGTAGGTGAAGTAGTAGGAGCCGCTGGCGACCGGACACTTGCCGCCCTTGACGACCACCGAGCAGTACTCGCCGGCCACCACCGCGTCCTGGGTGAAGACCCTGGCGCTGAGCATGTGCTGGGCGTCGGCGAGCTGGAGCGCGCTGCTCTCCTCCAGCAGCTTGCCGGGGTAGGACGTGTGGTAGACGTAGAAGACCGCGAAGATCTCGCCGGCGGCCAGCAGCGCCAGGGAGAGGATCAGGAGGCGGAGGACCAGCCCGCTGCCGTGGCCGACGACCATCGACAGGAAGGCGCGCGCCTCACCGAGGGCCTCGCCGAAATTGAAGCTGCGCCCTTGGGGGGGGCTCATCGCGTCAGTCGCCAAGAATCAATCTCCCGCTTTCTCGGTGAACCACAGGTCACCCATTCCTTCCATGGCCAGCCCCCTGAAGGGCATCGGACTAGTATGCCAGGCGATCCGAGGGATTCGACAGTTCCAATTCGCCCTGTCACAGGCGCCGGCTTCGGTCAGCGGCGCCCGGCGGAGAGGAGGGCGCCGGGGAGCGGCCGGTCGGCCGCGGCGCCGAACTCCCGGGCGAGCAGCTCGCGGTAGCCCTGGAGGCGGGCCTCGGTGTCCCGCCAGCCCAGCCGCGCCGCCATCACCGCGGCGGCCGCGGGGGCGGCTTCGAGGGCCGCCCCGACGTCGAGGAAAGCCAGCCGGAGGCGCCGGTTGAGGGCGTCGTCGAGCTCCAGCGCCATCTCGGCGTCGCAGGCCAGGGCGATATCGGCCAGGGTGTAGGGGTGGCGCTCGCTGAGCCGGGCGGCAAGGGCCGGGTCGGCCGCCACCAGGGCCTCACGGGTGGGGGCCAGGCCGACCCCGGGGCCGCCGGCCGCCCCGGCCGGCGCCGGCAGGCGGTCGACGGCCGCCTCGGCCATCGCCATGAAGGTCGTCAGCTTGCCCCCGGTGACCGTCAGCAGGCCGCGCTCGTCCATCTCGATGAACGGCTTGCGGCTGAGGTCCTTGGTGGCCGCCTGCCGCCCGGTGGCGATCAGCGGCCGGACCCCGGCCCAGCGGCTGAGCACCGCGCCGGGATTCAGGGCCAGGCCGAAGAAGCGGTTGACCGCCGCCAGCACGTCGGCCGCCTCGGCCGGCTCGCAGGCCGGGGCGGCGATGTCGCCGCCGTAGTCGGTGTCGGTGGTGCCGACGACCACGTGGCCGTGCCAGGGGATGGCGAAGAGCACCCGGCCGTCGCCGACCGGGAAGACCAGGGCGGTGTCGACCGGCAGGTCGGCGCGCGAGAAGGTCAGGTGGACGCCCTTGCTGGGACGCAGGTGGGTGCGCGGGGACCGGCCGGCGAGGGCCTCGACGGAGTCCGCCCAGACCCCGGCGGCGTTGACCAGCCAGCGGCAGCGCGCCGTGATGCGGGCCCCGCTGAGGGTGTCGCGGACGTCGACCTCCCAGCCGGCCGCCACGGACCGCGTCACCACCACCTCGGCGTGGTTGGCGGCCAGCGCTCCCCGGGCGGCGGCGCGCCGGATCACCGCCAGGGTCAGGCGGGCGTCGTCGGTCTGGGCGTCCCAGTAGACCCAGGCGCCCCGGATGTCGCTGCGGCGGAGCGCCGGCGCCATCCGCCGCGCCGCCTCGACGCCGATCCGCCGGTGGCGCGGGAAGCCGCCGCCCCGGGCCAGCAGGTCGTAGGTCGTCAGGCCCGCCTTGAGCAGGACCGCGTCCTTGAGGTTGCGGGGGATGGGCAGCAGGAAGGAGATCGGCTCGACCATCTCGGGGAACTCGCGCCGCAGCCTGGACCGCTCCCGGAGCGCCTCCCGGACCAGCCCCACCTCGCCCTGGGCCAGGTAGCGGATGCCGCCGTGGATCAGCTTGCTGGAGCGGCTGCTGGTGCCGGCGCCGAAGTCGCGGGCCTCCACCAGGCCCACGCCGTGGCCCCGCCGGGCCGCCTCCAGCGCCACCCCGGCGCCGGTGATCCCCCCGCCGATCACCAGCACGTCGACCGGGTCGCGGCCGAGGTCGGCGAGGCTGGCCGCCCGGCCGGCGGCGTCGAAGGGCCGGGCGCTGCCCGCTCCACTCATCCCGGCAATGCTACGGGGCCCCGCGGCCGGTCGCTCCGGGGGCCGGTCGCGGAAAGTAAAAGGCCCCTCGCACCGGGGTGGGAGGGGCCTAGGGAGTGGAGGGGATA
The DNA here is from genome assembly GCA_035938695.1 of Candidatus Dormiibacterota bacterium. Classification (GTDB taxonomy): domain Bacteria; phylum Chloroflexota; class Dormibacteria; order DASZGP01; family DASZGP01; genus DASZGP01. Next base: position 7,712 of record DASZGP010000129.1, read on the forward strand.
CCCGGATGATGCAAGCCCCAGATGAAGATGCCGTTAGAACGGGGCGATCGGGTTGCGCAGGGTCCCAAGCCGCTCGACCTCCAGCTCGACCACGTCGCCGGGCTGCAGGAACGGCCCCTCGGGCCCGCGCTCGAAGAGGCAGCCGCCGCCCACGGTGCCGGTGCCCAGCAGCTCTCCGGGCCGCAGGTCGACCCCCGCCGAGGCGTGGGCCACCATCCGGGGGATGCTGTGGTGGAGATCGGCCAGGTTGCCGGTGGTGACCACCTCGCCGTTGCGCCGCGCGGTCATGGCCAGCTCGCAGCGCTCGCCGTCTATGCGGTCGCGGAGATCGGCCAGGGGGACCAACCAGGGGCCGATCCCGAGCGCGAAGTCCTTGCCCTTGCTGGGCCCCAGGCCGACCTTCATCTCCCGGACCTGGAGGTCGCGGGCGCTCCAGTCGTTGAGCACCACCAGGCCGGCGACGTGCTCCCAGGCGGCCTCCACCGCGATGTCCCGGCCCGGTCTGCCGATGACCGCGCCGACCTCGAGCTCGAAATCCAGCTGCCGGGAGCCCGGCGGCGGCCCCACCGGCTCGTCCGGCCCGCGCACCGCCAGCGCGTTCGAGAAGTAGAAGACCGGAATCTCGTACCACTCCGGCACCATCGGCAGCCCGCGGTTGGCCCGGGCGTCGCGGACGTGGCGCTCGAAGGCGTAGAAGTCGCGCACCGAGACCGGGTCCGGCAGCGCCGCCAGGAGGCGCACGCCGGCCCCGGGCGCCACCGCCGGCGCGGCATCGGCGCCCACGCCAGGCGCGGCCGCGACGCCCGGCGCGGCGCCGGCCGCGGGCCCGACCAGGGCCGTCAACCGCTCCTCCCAGCGCTCCACCGCGACCATCGCCCGCAGCGACGCCGGCAGCGCGCCCCCCGAGGCCACCGCCACGTCCACCACGTCCTCACCCACCAGCAGCCCGAGCCTCCCGGCCGACTCGCCGGGCGCCGCGTAGGTCACCAGTCGACGCATCGCCTGGATGCTAGCCGACGATCTCCTCAGGCCCGGCGCCGGCGGCGGGCGAGGACGAACCCGGCGGCGCACACCGCCAGCGCGGCGAAGGGGGCCGCAGAAACTCCCAGGGACGTGTTGACCAGCCCCGGGCTGCCGGGCGGGGCGGTGCGGGCCGCAGCGGCGAAGGCCGGGCAGACGATGCTGGCCGGGCCCACGCGGACCTCCTGGGCGGCCGCCGCGAGCGCCGGCGCAGCGATCCGCGGCGGGGCGGACTCGAACGGGACGCCGCGGGCGTACATCCACTGGACGTCGCGCTGGACGGTGGCGGAGAGCCGGGTCTGGTCCGGGTGGGGCCCCTCCAGGCGCAGCTTGTAGGCATCGGCCGCCGCGCGGGCCGCCGCCGTCATGGCCGGGACGGTCGGGGCCACCGAGCTGAAAGGCCGCAGGTCCGGCGTCGCCGCCCAGAGCTCGGTGAAGGGCGTCGCGGTGGCGTCGACCTCGGTCAGCGGCGGCAGCCCAAGGATCAGCTCGATGGTCCGCAGCATCGAGGTCTGGTCATGGTGCACCGAGGACACCGCGCCGGTCCTGGTCCAGGGGCTGACCACCAGCGCCAGGCTGCGGTGCTCGTCGACGTGGTCGACGCCGCTCTGAGGGTCGTCCTCCTCGACGAACACGGCGGTGTTGCGCCAGGCGCTGGAGTTGGAGACGGCCTCGACGATGCGCCCGGTGGCCAGGTCGTTGTCCGCCACCTCCTGGGCCGGTACGCCGTTGCCGGTGTGGTCGTCGGGCAGGTAGACGACCTCCAGCCCGGGGACGGTGCCCGCGGCCACATCGCGGTTCCAGCGGCTGGTCCAGAAGGCCGCTCGGTCCTGGTCCTTGACCCCCAGGTTGAACCCGTAGCCGGGGAAGTCGCGGACCACGCTGGCCTCCTCCTGGGGCGTCGTCGCCCGGGCGATGTCGGCCTCGGCGTTGAGGTAGCTGTAGCCGAAGTTGAGGACCTTGACGCCGTGGGCCAGGGCGTCGTTCATCAGGTAGTGGGCTGGGCCCCACTGGACGCGGTCGTCGTTGTAGCCCTTGCCCTGGGCGTCCGACCCGTAGTTGGAATACTCCACGGGCTCCTTGCCGCCGTAGTTCTGGAGCACCATCCGCTCCATCCAGTCGCTGGCGATCCCGCCCGCCAGCGCCGGGTGGCCGATGTCGCTGACCTCCTCGTTGTCGTAGAAGGCCGTCAACAGGCCGAAGCGGTCGGCCAGGGCATGGGTGTTGGGCGTGATCTGCTGGCCGTAGATCGTGAGGTTGGGGTCGCCGCCGGCCTTGGCGTCGCCCAGCTCCTCGTCGTAGGTCTTGTTCTCCCGGATGATCCAGACCACGTGACGGATCTCGGCAGGCCCGCAGAGCGCGCTTGCCGGGGCGGGCGTGTTCCAGGCGTTGTTGGCGCTCACCTGGGCCGACATCGCAGCCAAGGTGGCGCGGTCGGGCAGCGGGACCCTCTCCACCGTGCCGGTGGGATTCTGGGCCCCGATCGGCCCGGGGTTGGCCGCCGGCGCGGTCCCGGCGTCGATTCCGGGCGGGGTGCTGGCGGCCAGGTTCTGGCCCTTGCCGGCGGCCACCAACAGGCTGCCGTGAGGCTCGTCGAGAGCCACCGCCGTCGGCCACCAGGCGGTCGGGATCCGGCCCGCCAGGCTCAGGGCCCCGGTGGCGGCGCGATCCACGACGGCCACCGCGTTGTCCTGGGCCAGCGGGACGTAGACGCGGGCACCGTCCTGGCTGACGGCGAGACCGTCGGGGCTGGCGCCGATCCCGGCCGCCGGGCTGAGGCTGAGCGTCGCGACCGGCCGCCAGGTCGCGGTCGAGACGTCGTCGAGGCGATCGTCCAGGGAGCTGACCACCAGCAGGTCGCGACCGTCGGCGGTGAACGCCAGGTTGGAGGGATGGCGCCCGACGGGGATGGTCGCCAGCGGCCTGAGGGTCGCGGCGTCGACCACGCTGGCGGTGCCGTCCTCCTCGTTGCCGACCGCGGCCACCACCTGGCCCGAGGGCAGCGCGGCGGTGGCCACCGGGTACGGCAGCTGGCCCACGTCCACGCTGGCCGGGGTGCTGCCGTCGAGCGGGATCCGGGTCAGCCGACGGCCCCGCTGGAAGGGCTGCTGGGTGACGTCGAAGGGCTCGGTCACGAAGAGCCAGCGGCCACTGGGGTCGGCGGAGACCCCCCCGGCGTACCGCCCGTCGGGAAGGCTGCGGACCGTCCCCTCGGAGGGCGGGGTGGCGGCCGTGAAGGAGAGCACGTCGCCGTCGCTGGCGCCGGCGGCGTAGACCGTCTTCCCGTCCGGGCTGACCGCCATGCCGCCCGACAGCACCTGGGTGTTGCCACCGCTGGTGGGTACCAGGTAGGTGCCCATCAGAGTCGTCGGGTCGACGGCGCCGAGCTGCGTCTGGGCTTCGCCGGCGCCGGCCACGAAGAGCGGGCCGCCCGGCGCCAGGGCCAGGCCCCCGGGAAAGTCGGTGGAGGTCACGACCGTGCCGGCAGGGGTGATCAGGCGGCCGTCGGGCAGGGTCACGGCGGTGGCCGCCAGCCCTGGCCGGGGTCCGTCGAGGAGCCCGGCGGCAACCGCCACCAGGGCCAGGGCGACGACCCGCGAGGCCTGGCGGCCCCGGCCTCCAGCCTGGCGCCCCCCGGTCGCTGCCGTGCGCCTGCCCATCCGGGCCAGACCTTAGACCGGGCCGGGTGAAGGGAGCGCGCGGCTTGGATTAAAGAAAGGCGGCGCCGGTCTGTGGCGCCGCCCCGGGAGGTCAGATGCTGAGCGCCGGCTCCGCGTGGATCTCGCCGCCGCCGGGCTGGGGCTTGGCGCCCGGCCTGTAGCTCCGCAGCGGGATCTCCTGGATGAAGAGGTTGAGCATCAGGGCCACCAGGCTGAGGGCCAGGGCGATCAGGAACATCTCCACGATCGACTGGGTCAGGGCCTCCCTGACCCCGGTGACGATGGCCGTCAGCACGGATCGCGCCCCGGCCAGCTGGGCCGGGTTGCCGGCGTGGGGCGCCGCGGCCAGGCTCCTGACGGTCTGGAAGAACTGCTGGGGGTTGCCCAGCTCGGCGGCCAGGCGCTGGCCGCCGGGCAGCTGGGCCAGCAGGGAGTGGGGCACGGCCGCGTTGACGTTGTTGCTGTAGGTCTGGTTGAAGAGCGCGCCCATCACCGCCAGGCCCAGGACGCCGCCCATCTGGCGGATGAACTGCAGGGCGCTGATCGCCGAGCTCATGTAGCGGTGCTCGACGGCGTTCTGGGCGATGACGTTGAAGATCGGCATGCTCAGGCCCAGGCCGAGGCCGATCAGGATCATCCCCGGGGCGACGTCGGTCTGCTGCGAGTTGACCCGCAGCAGAGTCAGCTCGTACATCCCCAGGGCCATCAGGGTGAACGCCAGGATGGCCTGCAGCTTGTAGCGCCCGGTGCGGCTGAGGACCAGGCCGCCGGCGATGCTGGCCGCCACCAGGCCGCCCATCAGGGGCAGCAGGAGGAGGCCGGAGTTGGTCGCGCTGGCTCCGGCCACGATCTGCAGGAAGATCGGGAGGTAGATGATGGCCCCGAACATCAAGGCGCCGGTGAGGAAGGTGATGGCCAGCGAGAGGCTGAAGATCGAGTTGGTGAAGAGCGCCGGCGGGATGATCGCCTCCTCGGTGTGGTGCTCGTGGACCATGGTGACGCCGATCAGGACCACGCCCAGGGCGATCAGGATCGCCACCGGCGGGTAGCCCCAGCCGTTGTCGGAGACCAGCGAGGCGCCCAGGACCATCATCGCCGCGCCCACGCCGAGCCCGGCGGCGCCACGGTAGTCGATCTTGGGGTGGAGCCCGGACCGGCGCAGCGAGGGGAAGGCCAGGTACATGCCGATCAGGACCACGATGCCCACCGGCACGTTGACGTAGAACACCGCGCGCCAGGAGACGTGGTCGGTCAGGTAGCCGCCGACCAGCGGCCCGATGACGCTGGCGATGCCGAACATGCCGGCCACCATGCCGGTGTACTTGCCGCGCTCGGCGGGGCTGAAGAGGTCGGCGATGACCGCGAAGGCGGTGCCGGTGAGGATGCCCGCGCCCACCCCCTGGAGGCCGCGGAAGGCGATCAGGGCGTCCATCGAGGGGGCCGCGCCGGAGAGGGCGGAGCCGATCAGGAAGACCACGATGCCGGTCAGGAACACGCGTTTGCGGCCGAGCTGCTCGGAGAGCTTGCCGATCACCGGCACCACCGCCGTGCTGGTCAGCAGGTAGACCGTGGTGACCCAGGTCAGGCGGTCGAAGCCGTTGAGCTCCTTGACGATGGTCGGCATCGCGGTGCCGACGATGGTCTGGTCGAGGGCCGCCAGGAAGAAGGCGGCGAGGACCCCGAGGAAGGTCAGCAGGCGCCGGTCGACGCCGTGGTGCTCGACCTCGGAGACGCTTGGGGCCAGAGCGGTTTCAGCCATTGGACTTGCTCCTTCCCACGCCCCCTCCCTCGAGGGCGCGGATCAATTTCAGGGCGGCGTGGCGGAGAACCTGCTTCTCCTCCTCGTCGAGGTGGGCGAGCAGCTCGCGCAGGTTGCGCTGGTGGGTGCGCCAGGCGGTGCTGGCCTTGGCCTCCCCCTCGGGGGTCAGGCGGGCGATCACGGCGCGGCGGTCGCGGGGATCGGGAACCCGCTCGACCAGGCCCTGCGCCTCCAGGCTGTCGACCAGCCCGGTGATGTTGCGCGGGGTGACCCGGAGCGAGTCGGCGATGGCGTGGAGCTGGGTGCCCTCGCGCCCGCACTCGCGGACCCAGACCAGCACCTTGTACTGGGGGTGCGAGATGCCCAGGTCGCTGAGCTCCTCCTCGAAGAACTGCTGCATGGCCCGGGCGGCGGTGCCCATGGCGGCGACGCACTCGATGTTCGACATCGCCTCGGCGTCCAGCTTGCCCCGGCGGCTCAGCATCTGCCGGAAGTTGGGATCGAAGAGCCGGCCGCTGGCGTCGGTGGCCAGCGACCGCCCGAAGCCGGGGCGGATGGGCTCCGCGGCGACCACCGCCGGGACCGCCGTTGGCGCTACTTCATTAGGCATTCCTGGATATTAGCCGGATGCATAGTAGATGTCAACATAATGAACTATTACACTATCCGGCCCGGGCGGCGGCCTGGTACTCCTGCTCCATCGTGGCCCGCGAGGCGATCCCGGTGCGCGCCGACACCACCCGGCCCCGGGCGTCGATGACGAAGGTCTGGGGCAGGCCGCCGACGGCGTAGGCATCGTGGACCCGGCCGTCGGCGTCGAGCAGCACCGGGTAGCTCACGGTGTACTCGGTGGCGAAGGCCACGACGTCGTCCCGGGACTCCTTGTAGTCCATCCCCAGCACCACCAAGCCCTCGGCCCTGTGGGCCCGGTACTCGTGCTCCAGGTCGGGGATCTCGGCCCGGCAGGGGATGCACCAGGTGGCCCAGAAGTTGAGGATGACCACCTTGCCGCGGTAGTCCGCCAGGCGATGCGGCTGGCCGTCGATGCCGCTGACGGTGAACCCGGCGGCGGGGTGCGGCGCGGCGGCGGCCGGCTGGGCGCCGCAGCCGGCCAGGGCGGCGAGCAGGATCGCCAGCGGCAGCGCCGCGGCGCGCGCCCTGACCGGCGCCGCGCCCGGCCGCGCCAGCGGCAGTCGGGCCCCAGCGGCACCACCTCCGCCGGCCTTCACCGCAAGCTCCGCGTTCCCATCATCCGTAGTATCGAACCGTGACATCCCTGGGCCGGGCGCCGCGTTCGCGGCGACTCCTGGCGACTCCCCTCCTCCTCCTCGCGCTGGCCGCCTGCGACGCGGGTGGGCCCGCCGGCGCCGCCCCCAGCCCGAGCCCGTCGACCAAGCCGCCGCCGCTGCAGTCGGTGGTGGTCAACGCCCAGGTCGTGGCCGGCCTCGACCAGCGGATCGCGATCGGCATTGTCAACGCCGACGGCGTCCCGGTGCCCGACGTCGAGGTCCTGGTCCAGCTCCAGACCCTGCCCTCGCCGGGGCAGCCGGCGCGGGTGGTCGCCGGCCCCGAGCCGGCCCCCTACAGGGGCGCCGGGCTGCAGGGCAAGGGGGTCTACGTGGTCCACCAGACCTTCGCCCAGCCCGGGCTCTACACGGCGCTGGTGCAGGCCAGCAAGAACGGGGTCACCACCCACACCCGGTCGAGCTTCCAGGTCCAGCCCACCGACCCCACCCCGGCGGTCGGCAAGCCGGCCCCCAGGACCCAGAACCCGACCGCCGCCCAGGCCGACCTCAGGACCCTGGACACCGGCGTCCCCCCCGACGACATGCACTACACCAGCGTCGCGGCGGCGATCGCCGCCGGGCACGTCACGGTGGTCTACTTCGGGGCTCCGGGCTTCTGCACCTCCAAGCTCTGCGCCCCCGAGGTCCAGGTGCTGCAGGGCTTCGAGGCCGCCTACCACCCCCGCGGCGTGGACTTCGTCCACATCGAGACCTACCGGGGCGGCACGCCCGACAACCCCGACCTGACCAAGGCCACCACCAACCCCTACTTCGACGAGTGGGGCCTGACCACCGACCCCTGGGTCTTCGTGGTCGACCGCCAGGGCAACGTCGCGGCCAAGTTCGACGGCCCGGTGGAGGCCGACGAGATCACCCCCACCCTGGACCGCCTGCTGGCCTGACCGACGCGGGGATCGGCTGGCGCTCGGCGGCCGGGCTCTCAGGCGGCCCGGGGCCTCCGCGACGTCAGCAGCCGCGCCATGCCCAGCGCCGCCAGCAGCAGCAGGGCCAGGAACCCGTAGCCTCCGGCGCCGCCCGCCGTGTTGGGCAGGACCAGGTCGCCGGTGCGGGGCGGCTGCGGCCCGGCCACGATCGGCCGCCGGGCCACCGGCCCGATGTTGCCGGCGGCGTCGACCGCCCGCACGGCGTAGTAGGTATGGCCGGCGACGTGGGGGACCTTGAGGCTCTCCTTGGTCCCGGCCGGGCCGGGCGTGGCGGTGATCGCCACGTGGCGGGCGGCGGCGAAGTTGTCCTGGTAGATCGGCGCCGAGGCGTACGCCACCTGGTAGGCGGCCGCGGTGCCGTCGTTCCAGTTGTCGCCCGGCGCGGTGAAGGCCAGGGTGTCGGAGACGTCGCCGGCGGTCACCGCGAGGTCGGCGATGCCGGCCGGGGGCCGGGTGTCGGTGCCGTAGTGGCCGGTGTTGCGGTCGTCCTGGTGCCAGTGCCAGGCCTGGACGTCGGCCGAGGTCCTGCCCGGCGTCCGCCACATGTGGAGGTAGCCCTCACGGGTCGCGGCGGCCACCTCGACGGTGCCCTTGCCGTCCACGTCGCCCACCGCCGGAGTCCAGAGGCTGAAGCCGCCGGTCCACTTGGGGAAGCCGGCGGCCGCCTGCCCGGTGGTGCCGTCGAAGCCCATCAGGGCCCCGGAGTCGCCGGACTGGAGGATGTCGGGGGTGCCGTCGCCGGTGACGTCGGCGATCGCCGGGGCGCCGAAGAAGGCCAGCCCCTGGATCGGCTGGACGTAGTGGGGCAGGACGGCGCCGGTCAGCGGGTCCCAGGCGGCCATGCCGTTGTCCACCCTGGTCCCCTCACCCGGCAGCTGGGTGATGCCCGAGACCACGTCGAGCGCCGAGGAGCCGGCCTGGAACAGCTGGGGCAGCGGGCCGCCGAGCACGTTGCCCAGCGCCGGCGAGGTGGTGAACTGCACGATCTGGAGCGCCGGCGAGGTGGGGGTCGAGGGCGGCAGAGCCGCGCCGGCCATGGGCTGGAAGACCTGGTGGTTCTGGAGGTCGATCCGCTGGGGCAGGAAGAGGTTGGGGTTGGCCACCGCCTGGGGCCCGGCCGGGGTGTCGAAGACCACCGGCGACTGCACCCCCTGGGTGACGAAGTCCTGGGCCACCCCGTAGCCCTGCTCCGCCGCCGTCAGCTTCACCGGCCAGCCGGGGATCATGCCGCTCGGGGTGCGGGTGGTGCCCTGGGCGTAGAAGGCGTCGACGTAACCGGTGACCGGCGCCGCGCCCGCCGGGTTGTTGCTGGGCCAGGAGGTGTCGACCAGCGAGACCAGCACGTCGGGGCGGCCGTCGCCGTCGATGTCGACGATCGCCGGGGTGGGCACGATCTTGACGTCGCGGGCGTAGACGGTGTTGGCCGGGGGGGCGGCCGGCGCGGTGTCCACCGGCCAGCCCGGCACCGCGCTGCCGTCGGGCCGCCAGGCGTAGAGCTTGCCGTCGCCGGCGCCCTGGATGATGTCGAGCTGCTTGGTGCCCTCGAGGTCGGCCAGCACCGGGGCGGCGCCGGTGACGTTCTCAGGGTTGAACGAGTACGGCGTGTCGGGTGGCGGCACCGACATGTGGAAGTAGGCCGGCTTGCCGTCGAGCACCGGGAAGCCGGGCAGCAGGTGGCCCGAGCCGTCCCAGGCGTAGGTGTAGCCGGACATGGTGCCGGCGACGATGTCCAGGCCGCCGTCGTGGCGCAGGTCGCCGACCGCGGTGGCCGAGAGGATGCCGTCCTGGGGCCGGGGCACCAGGCCGTCGCGCCAGGCCGGGACGCCCAGGTAGTTCATGTCGTAGCCCGGGTTCATCCCCGGCGCCGGCCCGGTGTGGACCGGGAAGCCGGGAGCCTCGCTCCCGTCGGGCCGGAAGGCCTGGACGTCGCCGTCGGAGGTGGCCACGATGGTGTCGAGCCAGCCCCGGCCCTCGATGTCGGCCATGCTCGGCGACGACTCGCCGGAGACCCCCAGCTTGATCGGGAAGCCGGGCTGCTCGGTGTCGTCGTGGCGGACGTGGACGGCGCGTCGGTCCTCGCCCATCAGCCCCGCCGGGTCCCTGACCTGGACCCTGATGGTCACGTCGTAACGCTCGATCGAGGTGCGGTCGGCGGTGGTCGCGTAGGCCCCGCTAAAGAAGCTGGAGGGGATCTGGCCCAGGTCGAGGTCGCCGGCGGCCTGCCCCGCGCCGGCGCCGCTGCCGGAGGCGAAGGTCCTGAAGTCGCTCTCCAGGGGCTGGGCCCCGGTGGCGTACTGGAGCTGCCAGGTGTAGGCGCCGCCGGCGGCCCGGAGCGCGGCGATGTCGGCCGCGACGTGGAGGGTGCCCTGCTTGGTGGGGTCGACGTCCTGGTACCAGTCGGGGGTGCGGATGTCCGCCGTGGGCGGGATCTTGCCGTCGTGGACCGCCTGGGTGGCCTTGAGCACGTTGGGCCGGCCGTAGCCGTAGAAGACGTTGAAGGTCGCCCCGGGGACGCCGGGGAAGGCCAGGGAGGCGCTGTCGATGTTGCTGGCCGTGGCCCGCACCACCTGCTTGACCTCGTCGGCGTTGAGCGGGCCGCTGATCAGGTGGGCGTCGGCGGCGTTGAGCCCCTCGGAGACCACCAGCGCCGCCACCCCGGCCTGGGTCGGGGTGCCGGTGGAGGTCGAGCCGTCGTTGTTGGGCACCGCGAAGAGCGAGTGCGGCCCGTAGGAGGTCAGCGAGGAGCGGGAGCGGAAGGTCTGGTCCAGCAGCACGTTGCAGAGCGGCGGGCAGGCGGTGCCGCGCGTCGACTGGTCGCCGGTGATCGAGTTGCCCGGCCAGACGTGGGGGTAGAACATGCCGTCGGTGTGGTCGGCCGACTCGAAGTCGTTGGAGGCCCAGGCCACCACCACGCCGCGGTGGTAGGCGTAGTCCAGCGCCGCCTTGACCTCCGGGCTCAGCCCCAGCGAGGCGATCACCGCGGTGATCACCCTGACCCCGGAGTTGACCGCGAAGACGATCGCCTCGGCGACCCGGTCGGGCCGGTCGATGGCCTCGTCACCGGCCTTGACCGGCAGGAAGCGGCAGTAGGGGCAGAGGCCGACGCCGGCGAAGCCGTTGTTGGCCTCCCCCACCACCTGGGCCGCCTCGCCGTCGAAGTGGGCGTAGACGCTCTGGTCGGTCTGGGGATCGTTGGTGTCGCGGTTGAAGTTCCAGCCCGAGATGTCGCCCGGGTAGCCGTTGCCGTCGTTGTCGAACTTGCCGCCGGTCGGGCACTGGACGAGCTGGCCGGCGCTGATCTGGCAGTGCCCGAAGGCCACGATCAGGTCCTCGGAGGTGATGTCGCTGCTGCCCGGCACCGCCACCGAGCAGACGTGGTGCAGGTAGGGCCCGCCGGGCGGGCTCTTGGCCACGTTGAGCACCCCGGCCAGCACCCGCGGGTCGTCCTTGTAGTCGTCGACGTTGAAGACCCCGTCGTCGCTGAGGTCGTAGGGATCGCTGTTCTTGAAGACCGTCCCGGCGGCGGCCAGTTGCGGCTTGGTCCTGCCCTGGGCGTTCTCCGGGTAGGGCAGCTCGCCGCGGTTGAGGTAGGCGCGCAGGCGGAGCTCGCAGCTCTCCGCGATGCGCCAGTTGACCCCGCCCTCCATGTAGGCCACGGTCACGTCGTCGCGGCCGGCGCCGAACTTGGCCCAGGCGGCGTCGACGCTCATCCCCGAGGCGTTCTCGGGGTCGGTGGCCAGCGGCGCGGTGCTGGGCATGAAGGAGTAGAGGTACCACTGCTCGTCGTTCCAGGTCTTGCCGGCCACGCCCCGCTCGGCGGGGTTGTAGTTGGGGTCGTTGGGGGCGCAGGTGGCGGGGAAGCAACCGGCGGTCGCGGGGGAGATGGTGGCGGTGCGGGGCGCCGAGGCCGCGAGCGACCCCGCGGGGGCCAGCGAGGCCGCCAGGAGGACGACCGGAAGCACGGCCAGCACGCCCCGCCGGCCCTGGATGGACCCCCTTCCAGGACGAGCCATCGGCGTCATCTTAGAACGTTTGAGCCGGTAGACTTGGGCATGACCGCCAGGGCTCGGCGGGCGGGATGGTGAGCATCGCACGGCCGCCGTGCGGCAAGGCCGCCGCGTCCCCGGCCGGGTCGGCGCCGTGAGCGAGTACGTCGCGGGGCGGGCCCAGATGGGCACCTCGCTGGGTTTCCACATCGTCTTCGCGGCGCTGGGGGTGGGGCTGCCGGTGCTGCTGATGGCCGCCGAGGGGATCGGGCTGCGGCGCCACGACCAGGTCTGGGTCGACCTGGCCCGGCGCTGGGCCAAGGCTTTCGGCATCCTCTTCGCGGTCGGCGCGGTCTCCGGAACCGTGCTCTCCTTCGAGCTCGGCCTGCTCTGGCCCGGGTTCATGCGCTACGCCGGCCAGATCATCGGCATGCCCTTCTCCCTGGAGGGCTTCGCCTTCTTCCTGGAGGCCATCTTCCTGGGCCTCTACCTCTACGGCTGGGAGCGGCTGAGCCCGCTGGCGCACTGGCTTTGCTCGATACCCATCAGCATCAGCGGGGCGGCCTCGGCCTGGTTCGTGGTCACCGCCAACGCCTGGATGAACTCCCCCGCCGGCTTCCGCCTGGACCACGGCGTGGTCACCGACGTCGACCCCCTGGCGGCGATGCTCAACCGCGGCACCCCGATCGAGACCGTCCACGTCATGCTCTCCTGCTACCTGGCCACCGGCTTCGCGGTGGCGGCGGTCTACGCCGCGGGCATCCTCCGCGGGCGGCGCGGCGCGCTCCACCGCCGGGGCCTGGCGCTGGGGCTGGCGATGGGCGCGGTGGCCGCGCCGCTGATGATCGTCACCGGCGACATCAATGCCCGCTGGGTGGCGGACAACCAGCCGGCCAAGCTGGCGGCCATGGAGGGCCAGTTCCAGACCGAGGCGGGAGCCCCGCTGCGGATCGGCGGCTTCCCCGACCCCGGCAGCCACACCACCCCGCTGGCGATCGAGATCCCCGCCGGGCTCAGCTTCCTGGCCTACGGCTCGACCACCGCGGTGGTCCGGGGCCTCGACAGCTTCCCCGCCGGCAGCACCCCCGACCCCCGGCCGGTCCACGTCGGCTTCCAGGTGATGGTGGGGATCGGCTTCTTCCTGCTCGGGGTGGCGGCGCTCTTCCTGGTCCTGCTCTGGCGCCGCCACCGGGTGCCCACGGACCGGCCCCTGCTCTGGGCGCTGGTGGCCTCCGGGTTCCTCGGCTTCACCGCCATCGAGGCCGGCTGGATGGTGACCGAGATCGGGCGCCAGCCCTGGATCGTCTACGGCGTGCTGCGGACCCGCGACGCCATCACCCCGGCGCCCGGGCTGGTGCTCTCCTTCGTGCTCTCGACGGCGCTGTACGTGGGGCTGGGGCTGATCCTGGTGGTGCTTCTGCTGCGCCTGGCCGCGGGGACGCGCCGGTCGGAGCGTGAGGCCGCCTCCGACGGCATCGGCGAGACCCTGCCACCCCCGCGTCGGCGACCCGCCAGGGGCCGGCAGTGAGCCCGGCGGTGCTGGACTACGCCGTGGCCGCGATCCTGTGGTCGGCGGTGATCGCCTACGCCGTGTTCGCGGGCGCGGACTTCGGCGGGGGCATCTGGGACCTGCTGGCCACCGGACCACGCGGCGAGGTGCAGCGGCGCTCGGTGTCGCGGGCCATGGGCCCGGTCTGGGAGGCCAACCACGTCTGGCTGATCTTCATGATCACCGGCCTCTTCACCGCCTTCCCGGCGACCTTCGCCACCCTCGCCGTCGGGCTCTACCTGCCGTTCTCGCTGGCGGCGCTGGGGATCGTCCTGCGCGGCGCGGCCTTCGCCTTCAGGGCCCACGCCCGGGATGTCGGTCGGGAGGCCTTCGGGCGGGCCTTCGGCATCGCCAGCGCCGCCACCCCCTTCGTCCTGGGCGCCTGCGCCGGCGCCGTGGCGGCAGGCCGGGTGCGGCCGGTGGGCGGCGACCTGCTGGCGCCCTGGACCACGCCCTTCGCGCTGGCCTGCGGGGCGCTGGCGCTGTCGATCTGCGCCGGGCTGGCGGCGGCCTACCTGACGGTCGAGGAGGACGCCCTCGGCCACCCCGCCCTGACCGAGGACTTCCGCCGCCGCGCGCTGCTGGCCGGCGGCGCCAGCACCGTGATCGCGCTGGTGACCCTGCCGCTGACCCGGATCGAGGCGCCCGCGCTGCTCGACGGCCTGCTGGGCCGGGCGCTGCCGCTGACCCTGCTGACGGCGGGCCTGGCGATCGCCGCCGGGGCCGCCATGCTGCGGCGCCGTTATCGCCTGGCGCGGCTGGCCGCGGCGGGCCAGGTGGCCGCCCTCCTGGGCGCGTGGGCCTTCGCCCAGGCGCCCTACCTGGTGCCGCCCAACCTCTCGGTCGAGGGCACCGCGGCCCAGCCCCAGGTGATCGGCGCGCTGCTGGTGGTCTACGCGCTCGGGGGCGCGCTGCTGGTCCCCTCGCTGATCCTGCTCTTCCGGGTCTTCAAGGGGCGCAACCCGGCGGCGCTGTGACCTATAGCCGCGCCGGTCACCGGCGCGGCGGCCCGGTGCCTACTCCGTGGTGCAGGTCGGGGTGCGGGTGATGCATGGCGGCGCGTAGGTCAGGCAGGACCGGAGGTCGCCGCCCGAGACGCAGCCCGCGAAGTAGGTCAGCTGCACGCCTCCGAAGGCCATCTCGGTCTGCTGGTCGCCCAGCTCTCGGACGGTCTCGCGGTTCAGGCCCAGCTTGACGTCGAGCTTCCTCATCCCGTGTCCTCCTGGGGCCGCGCCGAACCGGCGCGGGCAATTCCTTCCTCGGCGGCGGAGCCGCCCGGGGCCAGTCTAATACCCCGCCCGACCCTTTAGGATTCGGCCCATGGCCGACGTCCTGGTGGTGCCCTCGATGCTCGACGCCGACCAGGGCCGCCTGGCGGCCGAGCTGGCCGACATCGAGGCCGCCGGCGCCGACCGGGTCCAGTGGGACGTCATGGACGGGTCGTTCGTGCCCCGCATCACCCACGGCCCCGACCCCATCGCGGCGGTGCGCGGCGGCAGCCGGCTGGTCTTCGAAGCCCACCTGATGATCGACCGGCCCGAGGCCCGGTGGCGCGCCTTCCACGAGGCCGGCTGCGAGCTGGTGATCGTCCACGCCGAGGCCACCCGGCACCTTCACCTGCTGCTCCAGGACATGCGGGCGGCGGGCGTCCGCACCGGGGTCGCGCTCAACCCTGCGACCCCCCTGGTGGCGGTGGCCGAGGCCCTCGACCTGGTCGACCACCTGCTGGTGATGACCGTCAACCCCGGCCGCGGCGGGCAGCGCTTCATCGCCACCATGGCCGCCAAGATCGTCGAGGCCCGGGCCCTGGCCGCCGCGCGCGGGCTGGCCCTGGACATCGAGGTCGACGGCGGCATCGGCCCTGAGACCGCC
>DASZGP010000130.1:0-3026 GCA_035938695.1 Candidatus Dormiibacterota bacterium
GCGGACCACCACCAGGGGCTGGAGGACGCCGTGCTCCCGGATCGAATCCGCGAGCGCCTCGAGCTCCATCTCGTCGAACTGCCGGCGGGGCTGCTGGGGATTGGGGCGGACGGCGTCGATCGGGACGGTCGCCGCCCCCGCTGGCGGCGGCGCGATCTCGCCGGCGCCGGGGATCAGGGCTCCGAGGCCGCGCCCCAGGCCCCCGCGGCGGACGCTCATTCGGCGCCTCCGGGGATGGTGGCGCCGGCCGGGGCGCCGCTCGCCGGGCCGCCGTCATCGGCCGGGGCCGAGGCGGGCGCTGTGGCGCTGCCAACCGCGCCGCCGGTGCCACCCGGCGGTCCCTCGGCGCGGCGGATCACCTCGCGGGCCAGCTCGGCGTAGGCCAGGCCGCCGCGGGAGCCGCGGTCGTACTGGCTGATCGGCAGTCCGTAGCTGGGGGCTTCGCTCAAGCGCACGTTCCTCGGGATCATGGTGGCAAAGGTCAGGTCAGGATATCCCCGCCTGACCTCCTCGACGACCTGGTGGCTCAGCGTCGTCCGGCTGTCGTAGAGGGTCATCACGATCCCCGCCAGCTCCAGCTCGGGGTTGGACTTCCGCCGGACCAGCTCCAGGGTGTAGGCCAGGTGGGTCAGCCCCTCCAGCGCGTAGAACTCGCACTGGATCGGCACCAGCAGGTGGCGCGCCGCCACCAGGGCGTTGAGGGTCAGCAGCCCCAGCGACGGCGGACAGTCGATCCAGACGTAGTCGTAGTCCTCCAGCACCCCGTCGAGGGCGTAGGTCAGGCGGGATTCCCGGCGGGGCAGCCCGATCAGCTCGATCTCGGCGCCGGCCAGGGCGATGTCGCTGGGGATGAGGTCCAGGCCGGGCGCGGAGTTCGGCACGATGGCCTCGCGCGCCGGCCGCCCCTCGACCACCACGCTGTAGACGCTGGGACGGCGGGGGTCGCGGGCCAGGCCCAGGCCGCTGGTGCTGTTGGCCTGGGGGTCCATGTCGACCAGCAGGGTCCGGCGCCCCCACTCGGCCAGGTAGGCGGCCAGGTTGACGGCGGTGGTGCTCTTGCCCACCCCGCCCTTCTGGTTGGCGACGGCGTAGATCCGGGGCTTCATTTGGGCAGGAGCAGCGGCAGCACGCCGGCCAGGATGTCGTAGCCGGCGTGGGCCACGATCGCCGGCAGCAGGCCGGCGCGGTTGCGGAGCAGGCCCAGGAAGACGCCGATGAAGAAGATCTGGGCCGTGGCGATACTGATCCCGTACTGGGTGTGGAGCGCGGCGAACAACAGCGAGGCCAGGAGGATGCCGAAGCGGGGCTGGACCGCGCCGCGGAAGAAGATCTCCTCGCCGATCCCCGCCGCCAGCCCGATGATCACGAAGCCCTGGACGCTGGCCGCGCTCCGGAAGAGCTGATCGGTGACCTGCTGGATCTCCCGGTTCTGCTCCGGGGTCAGCAGGGCCATCAGGGTGTCGAAGCCGAAGCCCACGAACAGCAGCACCACCGCGCCGGCCGCGCCGGCCGCGATCCACCGCCAGCCCGGCCAGTAGAGGCCGAGCCGGGCCAGCGCCTGGCGCGGGGTCCGGCGGATGAAGAGCCCGATACCGGCGATCGAGACCAGCACCATCGGCAGCTGGTTGGTGCCGATGATGAAGGCCACCGAGGGCGACCCGCCCTGGCCGATCGCCTTGACCTGGTCGATCGCCACCTGGCCGCCGGCCTGGACCAGCAGGATCAGGACGTAGAAGCCGAGCGCCACGGCGTGGACCGGCGACTCGGCGCGGAACTGGGGCAGCCGGCGGGCGGCCAGGCGCCGCGCCGGGGGCAGCAGGACCAGCCCGGCGAAGACCGGGGCCAGCCCCTCGATGGCGGCGCCGATCGCCGCCCTCAGGCTCGGCGCGCCGTCGCCCGGACCGGGGCCGACCAGGCTGGCGTAGGCCGACGCCACGCCGAGGAACAGCGCGGTGCTGACGAAGCAGGCGTAGGCCACGATCGTCACCGTGGCGTCGCGCTCGCCGACGTTGGCCAGCACCACGACGGCCAGCAGCACCGCGATGGCGAAGGCGATGCCGAGGACCTCGGTCAGGTCGGCGGCGACCGCGAGGTGGGCCAGGAGAGGGATCGGCGAGGCTCCGATCAGGCGCCGGGGCGCGGTGTCGAGGCCCGCCGCCGGGGGGTGGCGGCGCCGGATTCCGCACCGCCGTCGCCCGCCCCGGCGCTGGCGCGCATGTTCAGCAGCGGCTGGATCAGGTCGACCGGCAGGGGGAAGATCACCGTGGTGTTCTTCTCCACGCCGATCTCGGTCAGCGTCTGGAGGTAGCGCAGCTGGAGCGCCGCCGGGGCCCGGCCGATGACCTCGGCCGCCTGCATCAGCTGCTGCGAGGCGGCGAACTCGCCCTCGGCGTGGATGATCTTGGCCCGCTTCTCGCGCTCGGCCTCGGCCTGCTTGGCCATCGCCCGCTGCATGGTCTGGGGCAGCTCGACGTCCTTGACCTCGACCGTGGTGACCTTGATGCCCCAGGGCTCGGTCTGGCCGTCGATGATCCGCTGCAGCTTGGCGTTGATCTGCTCCCGCTGGGCCAGCAGCTCGTCCAGCGACGACTCGCCGAGGATTGAGCGCAGGGTGGTCTGGGAGATCTGCGAGGTGGCGTTGATGTAGTTCATGACCTGGGTCACCGCCAGGCGGGCGTCGACCACCCGGAAGTAGATGACGGCGTTGACCTTGATGGTCACGTTGTCATGGGTGATGACCTCCTGCGGCGGCACCTCCAGGGTGATGGTGCGGAGGTCGACCTTGACCACCCGGTCGACCCCGAAGGGAATGATCAGGAAGAAGCCGGGGCCCTTCAGCTCGATCAGGCGCCCCAGCCGGAAGACAACGCCGCGCTCGTACTCCTGCGCCACCCGGACGCTGGAGAAGAACAGGAAGGCGGCCACCACCAGGACGACGACCGGGATCACGAGCTCCATCTCAGCACCTCCATCTGCTTCCCCTCAATTGTGACCGGCGCCTGGCGCGGCGGTGGCCCCGAGTTGGA
>DASZGP010000131.1:0-9312 GCA_035938695.1 Candidatus Dormiibacterota bacterium
GGGTGCTCTTGCCGGCGTTGGTGTAGCCCACCACCGCCACCACCGGCATCGTGGCGCGGTGCCGCGACCCCCGGTGCAGCCCGCGGGACATCTGCAGCTTGTCGATGTCCTTGCCCAGCTCGCTGATCCGGTGGCGGATGCGGCGCCGGTCGACCTCCAGCTTCTGCTCGCCGGGACCGCGGGTGCCGATCCCACCGCCGAGGCGCGAGAGGTTGCGCCCGCCGGCCAGGCGGGGCAGCATGTGCCGCAGCTGCGCCGCCTCGACCTGCAGCCGCCCCTCGTGGGTGAAGGCGTGGCGGGCGAAGATGTCGAGGATCACCTCGGTGCGGTCGAGCACCTTCATGTTGAGGGCGTCCTCCAGGTTGCGCTGCTGCCGCGGCGTGAGGTCGTCGTTGCAGACCAGGGTGGTGTACTGGAGGTCGCCCTTGAGCTGCTTGAGCTCCTCGACCTTGCCCTTGCCGTAGCAGGTCGCCATGTTGGGCTGGTCGAGGTGCTGGACGTCGGAGCCGACCACCTCGGCGCCGGCGGTGCGGACCAGCTCGGCCAGCTCCCGCATCTGCTCCTCGAGGTCGGTGGCGCTGACCCCGGGCGGCCCCAGGCCCATCAGGAAGGCGCGCTCGACCTCGGTGTCGGGCGCGAATACGAACTCGTCCAGGCGCGGCACGTCAGGCGGCCCCGGGACGGATCAGAGGCTGAGCTTGCGCAGCCGTTCCAGCGCCTCGTCGAGCCTGCCGTCGGGCACCGTCAGCGAGACCCTGAAGTAGCCCTCGCCGTGCTGCCCGAAGCCGTTGCCGGGGGTCAGGTTGACCGCCGCCTCGTCCAGCACCCGGGTGGCGAAGGAGACCGAGGTGTAGCCGTCGGGCACCGGCAGCCAGAGGTAGAAGGTGGCGTCGGGAGCCACCACGTCGCGCCAGCCGAGCTCGCGGAAGACCGCCAGCGCGCGTGCCTGGCGGGCTTCGTAGACCGCGTTCAGCCCCGAGTTGTCGACGCCCGAGAGCGCCGCGATCGCCGCGTGCTGGACGACCGGGAAGATGCCCGAGTCGATGTTGGTCTTGACCTGGCCGAGCAGCTTCACGACCTCGGCGTTGCCGACCGCCATCCCCACGCGCCAGCCGGTCATGTTGAAGGTCTTGGAGAGGGAGTGGAACTCGACCGCCACGTCCCTGGCGCCGTCGAGCTCCAGGATGCTGGGCGCTCGGTAGCCGCGGAAGCTGACCTCGGAGTAGGGGAAGTCGTGGCAGAGCACGACCTGATGGCGGCGGCAGAAGTCCAGCGCCCGCTGATAGAACTCGCGCGGCGCGGTGGCCGCGGTCGGGTTGTTGGGGTAGTTGAGCCAGAGGATCTTGGCCCGTTCGGCGACCTCCGCCGGGATGGCCTCGAGGTCCGGCAGCCAGCCGCTCTCGGCGGTCAGCGGCAGCAGGTGGGGCTCGGCATCGGCCATGATCGCGCCGGTCAGGTAGACCGGGTAGCCGGGCGAGGGCACCAGGGCCACGTCGCCGGGGTCGAGGAGGGCGAACGGGAGGTGGGAGATGGCGTCCTTGGAGCCGAGCGTGGGCAGGACCTCGGTGTCGGGCTCCAGGGTCACGCCGAAGCGCCGCCGGTACCAGCCGGCAATGGCCCGGCGCAGCTCGGGCATCCCGTAGTAGGAGGCGTAGCGGTGGTTCTCCCCGCGCGGCAGCGCGGTGGCGGCGGCGGCCAGGATGGCCTCCGGCGTCGGGGTGTCGGGGTCGCCGATGTCCAGGGCCACGACGTCGATGCCGGCGGCGCGCTTGGCGGCCACCCGCTTGTCGATCTCCGCGAAGAGGTAGGGCGGGATGCGCGACATCCGCTCCGCCGCCAGCCGCGCCCGCAGCTCGGTCAAACCTCGACCTCGCCGGCGTATACGGTCTCCGCCGGCCCGGTCATCATCACCGCCGCACCCGGCCGCCAGCTCACCTCCAGGCGGCCGCCGGGGAGGTCGACGTCGACCCGCTCGGGGGTCCCGGCGACCAGCCGCCCGGCCACCGCGACGGCGCAGGCGCCGGTGCCGCAGGCCTGGGTCTCCCCCACCCCGCGCTCCCAGACGCGCATCCGCAGGTGGTCGGGGGCGATCACCTCGACCACCTCGAAGTTAGTCCGCTGGGGAAAGTCGGGGTGGCGCTCGACCTCCGGCCCGAGGCGCTCCAGGGGGAAGGCGGCGACGCTGTCGACGAAGGCCACCGCGTGCGGGTTGCCCATGCTGACGCAGGTCAGGTCGAGACTGCCGCCGTTGACGCTGAACCGGCGGCCCTGGACGCTGTCGCCCTCGACCGTCACCGGGATCTCCTCCGGGCGGAGCCGGGGCTGGCCCATGTCGACCCTGACCCGGGCGTGGACGCCGTCGCGCTCCAGGACCTCGGTCCTGACGATGCCGGCGCCGGTCTCCCAGGCCAGGTCGAGGCGGTCGGTCAGGCCGGCGTCGAGGGCGAACTTGGCGGTGCATCGAATGCCGTTGCCGCACATCTCGGCCTCCGAGCCGTCGGCGTTGAACAGGCGCATCCGGAGGTCGGCGCCGGTCGACGGCCCGACCAGCAGCACGCCGTCGGCGCCGACGCCGCGGTGGCGGTCGCAGAGGCGCGGGGCGACGGCCGCCCAGTCGACCGGACCGGCGGCGCGCTCGTCGACGACGACGAAGTCGTTGGCGGCGCCGTGGAGCTTGTGGAAGTTCAGGCGCAACTCAGCATCTCCAGGATCACCTCAACGATATCCGACCGCTCTTCGGCGCCGGCGTCGAACCAGCGCACCTCGGGGTCGGCGCGGAACCAGGTCAGCTGCCGCTTGGCGTAGGCCCGGGTGTTGACGACCATCCGGTCCCGCGCCTCTTCCAGGCTGATCTCCCCGCGCAGGTGGCCGGCAACCTCGGCCAGGCCGATGCCCCGCAGCGCCTGGGCCCGGGGGTCGACGCCGGCCTGGAGCAGGCGCTCGACCTCCGCCACCAGGCCGCGGGCCAGCATGGCGTCGGCGCGCGCCTCGATCCAGGCCCAGCGCACCTCGCGGGGGGCGGTCAGGCCGACCTTGACGGCGGGCCGGGGCGGCCGCCGGGCGGTCTCCGGGGTCAGGCCGCGCCGGCGCAGGATGGCCAGCTCCAGGGCCCGGACCACGCGGACCGGGTTGGTGGGCTCGACGCGAGCCTGCGGGTCGGCGCCGCGGAGGCGCTCGGCCAGGGCCGGCAGATCGCCCGCGGCGGCGGCTTCCAACTCGGCCCGCAGCGCCGGGTCGGCCGGCAGCCCGCCGAGGTCGTAGCCGTCGAGGAGGGCGCGCAGGTAGAGGCCGGTGCCGGCGGTCAGCACCGGCAGGGCGGCGCGCTGTTCGACGGCGGCCAGGGCGGCTTCCGCCAGCACCACGAAGCGGCGGGCGTCGACCTTCTCGGTCACCTCGAGCACCCCCACCAGGTGGGCCGGGACGCCGCGCAGCTCGGCCGCCGTCGGCGCGTTGCTGCCGATCTCCACGCCGCGGTAGAGCTGGCGGGAGTCGACCGAGATCAGCTCGCCGCCGGCGGCCAGGCAGAGGTCGACCGCCAGCGCCGTCTTGCCCACCCCGGTGGGCCCGACGATCGCGACGGGCCGCCGCCTCGGACCGCTCGCGGGGCCCACCGGTCAGCGCTCAGGCGTCGGGGAGATCGACACAGCGCGATGCGAACCTCACGGGCGCCGGAATTCCCGCCGCAGGTCCCGCTCCCCGATCTCCAGCATGGTGGGCCGGCCGTGGGGGCAGGTGATCCCCGGATCGGCCACCTCCAGCTCCCGCAGCAGGGCCTCCATCTCGGCCGGGCTCAGCCGCTGCCCGAACTTGACCGCCGCGTGGCAGGCGATGGTATAGGTGATCCGCTCCAGGCGGCGCTGGACGTCGTCGTCGCCGCCCTCGCCCGCCAGCGCGTCGATCACCTCCAGCGCCAGCCCACCCAGGCGCCGCGCCGGCAGCACCGGGGCGTGGGCGGTGACCCGGGCGGCGCCGGGACCGAAGTCCTCGACCTCCAACCCGGCGGCGCTGAGGTCCCCCAGGTGGTCCGCCAGGCAGGCCTGCTGAGCCGGCGTCAGGTGGATCACCACGGGGACCAGGAGCGGCTGGAGGTCGGCGCCGGCCTGGTACCGCCGGGCCAGCAGGGCGTTGGTCAGCACCCGCTCGTGGGCCGCGTGCTGGTCGACCAGGACCAGCCCGGCCGGGCCCTCGGCAACGATGTAGCTGGACATGGCCTGACCCACCAGCCGGAAGGGCCCGCGCCGCAGCGGCCGTCCGGCGGCGACCTCCGGGACCTCGGCGAGGTCGGGGTGGCGGGCTTCGACCGTCTCACCCGCCCAGCCGTGGCCGGCGGCCGCCTCTCCCAGGAGCTGGAGCCCGCCGCCGCCGATCGGCGGGTAGAGGGCGACGCCGGTACCGCCCTGCCCGGCGCCGAAGCCGAGGGAGCCCTGCCCGGCCTCGTCCTCCGAGCCCGCCGCCGCGCTGCCCCACCCTGACCCCCAAAGCCGCGAGCCCCCGTACGCGCCGCTCCCGCCGAGCGCCTCCAGGCAGGCCCGCTGGACCACGCTGAAGAGCAGGCGCTCGTGGCGGAAGCGGACCTCGCGCTTGGTCGGGTGGACGTTGACGTCGACCTCCGCGGCGGGCACCGTGATGGCCAGCGCGCCGACCGGGAAGAACCCCGGCTCGGCCAGGCCGCGGTAGGCCTGCTCGATGGCGAAGGCCAGGCTGCGGCTGGACACCGGGCGGCCGTTGACCGAGAGGTGGAGGTGCTCGCGGGTGCGCTTGAGGAGCTCGGGCGGGGCCAGCCGGCCCTCCACGCTGAACCCCTCGCGGGCCCCGGCGACCGGCAGCCACTCGGCGCGGGCGGCGCCGGGGAAGGCGGCCGCCAGCGCCTCGCCCAGGCCGCCGCCCGGCATCCGCAGGCCCCGGCGACCGTCGACGGTCACCTGCAGCGCCAACCCGGGGTGGGCCAGGCCGGTGGCGGTGGCCACCCGCAGGATGGCGCCGGTCTCAGTGGCGGGCCGCTTGAGGAAGGCCTTGCGGGCCGGAGTGTTCTCGAAGAGCCCGCTGACCTCGACCCGGGTGCCGGCCACCGGGGGCGCCGGCCGCACCTCGCCGACCTCGCCGTAGACCACCTCGATCCGCGCCCCCGCCGCCGCGCCGGCGACGGCGCTCGAGCAGGCCACCCGGGAGACCGCCGCGATGCTCGCCAGGGCCTCGCCGCGGAAGCCCAGGCTGGCCACCGCGTCGAGGTCGGAGAGCGTGCTGACCTTGGAGGTGGCGTGGCGCCGGAAGGCCAGGGCCAGCTCCTGGGGCGGGATCCCGGAGCCGTCGTCGAGGACCATCAGGCGGGTCGCGCCACCGCCCTCGACCTCGATCGACACCCGCCGGGCGCCGGCGTCGACGGCGTTCTCCAGCAGCTCCTTGAGCACCGAGGCCGGCCGCTCCACCACCTCGCCGGCCGCGATGGCGTCGGCCACCACGGGATCGAGGACCCGGATCGGCACCGTCAGCCGCGCGCCGGCTCGGCGCCCAGGGCCTTGAGCCGGGCCAGCCGGTTGAGCGCCTCCAGGGGGCTCATGGTCTCGATGTCCAGTCCCGCCAGCTCGCGGACCACCGGGTGCTCGACCTCGATCGGCAGCGCCAGCTGGGCCTCCGCCGCGGCCGCCGTCGGCTCCGCCAGCGGCCGGGCCCGCTCCAGGCCGGCCAGGATCTCCCGGGCCCGCGCGGTCAGCGCCGCCGGCAGGCCGGCGATCTCGGCCACGTGGATGCCGTAGCTGCGGTCGGCGCCGCCGGTGACGATGCGGTGCAGGAAGGTCACCCCTCCCCCCGCCTCGCTGACCTCGACGCGGTGGTTGGCCAGCCCGGGCAGGCGCCGGCTGAGCGCGGTCAGCTCGTGGAAATGGGTGGCGAAGAGGGTCCGGCAGCCTCCGGGGGCCCCCACGAATCCTGATTCCTGGGGTCGGAGCCCGGGCGCGTCGTGGAGATGCTCCAGGACCGCCTGGGCGATGCTCATGCCGTCGTAGGTGCTGGTGCCGCGCCCGATCTCGTCGATCACCACCAGGCTGCGAGGGCCGGCGTGGTTGAGGATGTTGGCCGTCTCGACCATCTCCACCATGAAGGTCGAGAGCCCCTGGGCGATGGCGTCCTGGGCCCCCACCCGGGTGAAGATGCGGTCGGCCACCCCGATCCGCGCCGCATCCGCCGGGATGAAGCTGCCGACCTGGGCCATCAGCACCAGCAGGCCGACCTGGCGCAGGTAGGTGGACTTGCCCGCCATGTTGGGCCCGGTCAGCAGCATCAGCCGGGTGCCGGCGTCGAGGAGGGTGTCGTTGGGCACGAAGGTGCCGGCCGGCAGCGCGGCCTCGACCAGCGGATGCCGCCCACCGCGGATCGCCAGGCCGTAGCCGCCGTCGACCTCCGCCCGGACCCAGCCGCGCTCGACCGCCACCGCCGCCAGGGCCGCCAGGGCGTCCAGCTCGCCCACTGCCTCGGCGCCCCGCAGCAGCGTGGGGGCGCGCGCCGCCACCGCCCGGGCGAGGTCGGCCAGCACCTCGCGCTCCCGGGCCAGGATGGCCTGCTCGCCGTTGAGCACCACGCTCTCACGCTCCTTCAGCTCGGGGGTGATGTAGCGCTCGGCCCCGGCCAGCGTCTGCTTGCGCTGGTAGTGCTCGGGCAGCGGCAGCCGGTTGGCGTTGCCGACCTCGATGTAGTAGCCGAAGACCCGGTTGAAGCCGACCTTGAGACCGCGCACCCCGGTGGCCGCGCGCTCCCTGGCCTCCAGCCCGGCGATCCACGCCTGGGCCTCCTGGATGCCGCCGCGGAGGGCGTCGAGGCGGGGGTCGAAGCCCGCCCGGATGGCGCCGCCGTCGGCCGCCGCGGCGGGCGGCGAGTCCTCCAGCGCGCCGGCCAGGAGCGCCTGCAGCTCGGCCTCCGGCTCGACCCGCTCACGAGCCGCCACCAGGGCGTGGGCCGAGGCGCCGGCCAGCGCCGCCCGGAGGTCGTCGAGCGCCGGCAGCGATTCCCGGATCGCGCCGAGGTCGCGCGGGGCGGCGTGGCCCTGGGCGGTGCGGGTGGTCAGCCGCTCCAGGTCGCGGACCCGGCGCAGGCAGCCCTCCAGGCCCTCCCGCAGCTCGGGACGTTCGACCAGCTCGGCCACCGCGCCGGCCCGGCGGTCGATCGCCGCCACCTCCAGCAGCGGCGCCAGCAACCAGGCCCGCAGGCAGCGGGCGCCCATCGGGGTGCGGGTGCGGTCGAGCAGGCCGAGCAGCCCCCGGCCGGTCCCGCCCAGGCCCTGGACCAGCTCCAGGTTGGCGACGGTGGCGGCGTCGAGGTGCATCGCCCCGCCGGGGCGGGAGCGGCGCAGGCGGATGACCTCCGGCGGCAGGCTGACCCGGTTGCGCTGGAGGTAGTCGAGGGCCGCGCCGAGCGCGCCCAGGGCCGGGCCCAGGTCGTCGCAGTCGAAGCCCCGCAGGCTCCTGACCCGGAGCGCCTCCAGCGCCCGCCGCCGGCCCCGCTCGGCCTCGAAGCGCCAGGGTTCGAGGCGGGCCACGCTCCAGCCCTCGGGGGTCGCCGTCTCCCCGTCCTCCTCGTCGGCCACCAGCAGCTCGGACGGGGCCAGCCGGTTGAGGATCTCCTCCAGCGCCCCGGGCCGCGCCGGCACCTCGGACAGCTCCAGCCGGCCGGTCGAGACCTCCACCGCCGCCAGCCCGAACACCTCCCCCGCCCGGGCGATGGCCAGCAGCGGGTTCTCCCGGCCCGGCTCCAGCAGCTGCGCCTCCACCAGGGTGCCCGGGGTCAGCACCCGGACCACCTCGCGGCGCACCAGCCGGGGTCCCCGCGGGGACTGCTCCGGGGGGTTGTGGCCCGTGGCGCCGGCGGCGTCCTCCATCTGGTCGCAGATCGCCACCCGCTGCCCGCCGGCCAGCAGCCGGGCGATGTAGCCCTCGGCCGCGTGGGCCGGGAAGCCGGCCATCGGGTGGCGGCCGGCGCGGCCGAAGTCCCGCGAGGTCAGGGTGATGCCGAGCAGGCCGGCCGCCACCTCGGCGTCCTCCTGGAAGGTCTCGTAGAAGTCGCCGAGGCGGAAGAGCAGGATGGCGTCGGGGTGCTCTCCCTTGGCCTCCAGGTACTGCCGCAGGACCGGGCTCTGGGCCGGCGTCCCGGAGTCCCCGCGGAGCCTGCTCCGGGGGGCCGAATCGGTCATGGGCGCAAGCTTATCGGGCGGCCGGTCCCCCGGGCCGGGCGGTCCCCGAAGGTCAGCGCGCCTCGACCAGGAGGCGGATGCCGGTGCGCTCCTCGCCGTCGATCGAGATGTCGATGAAGGACGGGATGCAGACCAGGTCGATGCCCCCGGGCGCGACGTAGCCGCGGGAGATGGCGATGGCCTTGACGGCCTGGTTGATGGCCCCCGCCCCGATCGCCTGGACCTCGACCCGATGCTGGGTGCGCACGACGCCGGCGATGGCACCGGCGACGGCCACGGGCTTGGACGTTGCTGAGACTTTGAGTATTTCCAAAGCGATAGTCACTCGCCCGCCGAGACCTCGATCAGCCGATCGACACGCTCGATGCTCTCAGCCTGGCCGGTGGTAGCACGGATTCTAATCACTACCGAATTGAAAGTCACCACCCCTTTTCCAACCCTGAACCGCTGCGGAATGCCGGTCAGAAAGCGGGCCAGAGAGGTTTCCGGGTCCATCCCGATGACAGAGTTGAGGGGGCCCACCATACCCAGGTCGCTGACGAAAGCGGTGCCCTGCGGGAGGACGCGATTGTCGGCCGTCGGGGTGTGCGTGTGAGTGCCCCAGACACAGCTCACCGCGCCGTCCAGATAGTGCCCCATGGCGTGCTTCTCGCTGGTGGCCTCGGCGTGCAGGTCGACCAGCCGGACCCTGCAGCCGCTGGTGGCGTCGACGAACTCCCGGGCGGCGCGGAAGGGCGAGTCGATCGCCGGCATGAAGGTCAGGCCCTGGACGTTGCAGACCGCCACCTGGCCCTTCTCACCGAGGTCGTGGTAGAGCCAGCCGCGGCCCGGCGTCCCCTGGGGGTAGTTGGCGGGGCGCAGGATGGGCAGGTCGTTGAGCGCCGAGAGGATGTCGCGCTGGTCCCAGATGTGGTTGCCGCTGGTGATCACGTCAACGCCGGCGGTGAACAGCTCGCGGGCCACCGACTCGGTCAGCCCGAAGCCGCCGGCGGCGTTCTCCCCGTTGGCCACCACCATGTCGACCTCCAGCTCCCGGCGCAGCTCGGGGATCAGGCGGCCGGCGGCCTCCCGCCCGGGGCGCCCGATGATGTCGCCCACGGCGAGCACGGTGATCAGAGCCATCGCGCAATGGT